>JAFZUB010000013.1 GCA_017618515.1 Bacteroidaceae bacterium | reverse complement strand
GCCCTGGCAAAACAATGATATATGCATGGGCTGGCGCAGCAGTGCACTGGTTGACTGGAACGGCGACGGCTTCACCGACATCATCGAGACAGGTCGTTCTGACACAGAGCTGGAGAGCGGAGTCAATCTCGACTCGCGCGCCACGAAGATACGCATAAACTTCGAGGACGGCACAGGATGGGCTGAGCCCATTCTCACCATTGGTTCCAACAACAACAGCGTCATACTCACGGACGTGGACAATAACGGCACCATCGACTATATCCGCAATGGCTACAACGAACTGCCCGTGGATATTGAGGGTCTCACCTACGGCACCGGCGACATAATGTCGCTCACAGTCAATCCCTCAAAGAAGGTATATGCTCCCGATGCTCCCACCCTCAAGCCCGCTGAGGTGAACGAAGCTGTGGTTACCCTCGCGTGGGAGCCTGCTGCTACCGCTAAGGGCAACGAAACCTACGAGTATGCCATCTTCAATGAGGCAGGCACCATCGTGGCAGGCACCAATATGGTCAACTACACCACTGGTCGTCGCAAGGCCCTCACGGCTGGCAATGCCTATGAGGCCAAGTCCGTCAGCCTCACTCTCCCCAAGGGCAACTATACCTACGCCGTGCAGGCAGTAAGCACAGCCTTCCAAGGCTCTCCCTTTGCTACCGGCTCTTTCGAGATAGAGAGCGAGACAGCCGTACAGAGTATAGAGAAAAGAGAACAGAGAAAAGATAATAAAGTGTACGATGTTCAGGGGCGGAAGGCCACAACTGACACGACCATCATTATTGCGAAAGGGAAGAAAATAAAGAAGTAAGTTGCAATAAAAGAAATTCGCCGTCACCCAAGAGAGTGGCGGCGAATTTGTTGTGTATTAGAATCTGCGTCTTTGCAGATTACTTCACTACTATCTTCTTGCCGTTGGCAACATATACGCCGGCAGGCATGGGGATGTAGTGAACACCCTGCACTTGCTCGTTGAATACGCAACGGCCGTTGAGGTCGTAGATGCGGAAGGTCTGCTTGGCCTCGGAGGCGATGGTGACGCCGCCGTCGCGCGGAGTTACTTCGTCGGCATTGCCATTGCGGATGGCATCATAGACGCTGGTCTCACCGTCGGCCTCTGTCACGTCGAGTTCCTGACGTGTGAGGGAGAAGCGGGAGATATTGTAGCGGTCGTAGCTCTCAAGGTTGTAGAGCATGCCGAGGCTGACCTCTGTTTCTTGTGCGATGGTGAACTCGATGTATTCGTTATCAACCACATTGCCGTAGGCGAGGGCATTGCTGAGTGTGCTGTTGTCGTTGAGCTCATTACCGACGGACGCTACCATATAGATGGTCTTGAGGGCATTGCCGCTGCCGCGTGTGGTGAAGAAGCGGTATTTGCCTGCGGGCAGGGTGACGGTCTGCCATGCGCGGTGGTTGCTGATCTGGTTGGCGAAGCCGAAGTAGGTGGTTGACAGAGAGAAGTCGAAGTTGTAGCTCTTGTCAACGTGCACTCCGGTAACGACGTTGCCTTCGGTGGTCTGCCCAGCGAGATGCCAGGGCGAGTCGGTGGTACCTTGCTTGAGGGCGTAGAAGCGGTTGGAGCTGTAGTTGTTGACCTGAGTGTTTTCATCGTAGATGAACGGGCGCTCGTAGTTCTTGAGATACGTGCTGGTCACGTCTTTAGTCTCGTTGTTGACGGCTGCAAGGTCGAGGGTGAACACGCCGGTGGCAAGGGGCCATGCGTCGCCGTCGGGACCGAAGCCTGTGCGTATGCCGATATGGTTGGAGGCACTGTGGTCGGTAACGTTGCCTTGGCCTTCGTTGAAGTTATAGTAGAGCACGAGTCCGCTGGTGGTGCCGGGATTGTTGATAGGCGCATTGGCGTATCCCTTGATGGAAGTGGCGGTGACGGCTTTGTTCCAGATGCGCAGCTCATCGATGAGTCCCTTGTAGGGATTCTTGGGATCGCTGATGGTCATGAGTCCGTTCCAGTTGCCAGTGGTGTATGTGAGCTTGCTCTCGGGCGAGGATATGAGCTCACCGTCGCGGTAGAAGCGTATATTGCCAAGGCTGTAGGTGATGGCGTAGTGGTGCCACTCGTTGAGTATGATGTATTCACTGGTGGACATGATGGTGGAGTTGTTGATGGTTATCTTGTAGGCTCCGCTAGCATCGCCGCCCATGTGTAGGAAGTCGTTGGCTGTGGCGAAGCCGCCTGCACCGGTGTACTGCTGTGGGTTCATCCACCAGTCGATGCTCCATGTCTTGCAGTTGCCCTCCAGCGGACAGATGAAGCTGACAGCCTGGTCGCCTGCAAAGCTGAGTGCGTTTTTGGGATCGGCGTTGCTGACATAGAGGCGGCGCTTCTGGGTGACAGACCTGCCGCCGACCTCATTGGTGACGGTAAGCGACACGTCGTAAACGCCAGGATACTGGGGTACATAGGATGAGTTCTGTCCGTTGACAGCGAGTACGCGCGTGCCATTGTCGAGGGTCCAGAACCAATTGTCGGCGTTGCCGCGTGTCTTGTCAACGAGGTAAGTGGTCTCGCCGAGCAGAATGGAGCTGGGGTTGACGCTGAAGTCAGGAGTGGGCGCTGCTGCCTTGACGGTGACGCGCCTGCTCTTGGTGCTAGTGCCGCTGGCATTGGTGGCGGACAGGATGACTGTGTAGGTGCCTGGCGCGTCGTAAACGGCGGTAGCGTTGGTGGACTGCACAATCTCGGTCTCTGCTCCGCGCAGGGCCCATTTGTAGGTGGCGTTGGCACCTGTGGAGCGGTTGACGAAGCTGAAGAGCTCGCCAGCATCCTTGGTGTCCTCGGCTATCTCGAAGTCGGCCACCGGCTTGGCTGCGGGACGCACGTAGATGGCTTTCTCCAACTGAGTGGTAGTGCCGTCAGCGTTGGTAAGGGTAAGGCTGATGGTGTGGTCGCCATCTTTATTATATATAATGTAGGGGGCCTGCGTGGTGAAGGAAGTGGTCTCTGCGCCCGGTGCGCTCCACTGCCATGCGGTGCAGGAGAGGGGTGCCACAGCGGTGTACTGCACGGGAGTGCCGGCATAGGCAGAGTCTTGCGATGCAGTGATGCTGGGGGCGATGGTTGTCTTGCCGCCCTGCAAGATAGTGTTGTCGGTGCCAACCTCGTAGGAGGCGGTAGCCATATCGTCAACGAAGGTGGCGTGCAGGCCGCTAGCGTAGTCGCGTACCTTGGTGAGGCCGCCTTCCTCAAAGGTGTCCATGGGCAGATAGACGAGCAGGTCGCTCATGGCTGCGGGATTGGCGATGGCCACATCCTTGCCGCTGAACATCTCGGTGAGGGAGCGTGCAGTCTTCCAGATGCGCAGCTCGTCGATGGTGCCGTTCATGAGGCCGTCAGCGAGACCAACGTAGAAGTCGCCCATGGCGGGCACTCCGCTGTAGTTGGTGGAGGTGACGGTCTTGCGCCTCATACCGTCGGTGTAGATGGTGATGGTGCCACAGTCAACGATAACGGCCACGTGGGTCCACTTGCCATTCTTGAGCTGGCCGGCAGAGGTGGTGGCGTAGTCGTTGCCCGACTTGGTGCTCCATCCTGCGGATATCTGGCCACTGGCGGTGGCGTTGATGAAGAAATCGCCATCGGCACTACCCATCTTATTGTTCTGGGCGCTGAGCTTGTTGGTGTTGAGCATAAACTCAAAGGTGGCCTGATAGAGCTTCTTGGTGAAGACGTTGGGTATGAGGAGGCCCTGCTGTGTGAGGGTGAGCACCTTGTTGTCGGTGTTGTCGATGATGACGGGTGCGCTGGCATTGTTGCTGGGCTCCGACACGAGCTGCATATTGTTGTACTTATACACGGCAGCCACGGAGTAGGTGGCGCTGGGGTCGCTTACGGTGTAGGTGTTGCGTGAAGTGCCTACGCTGTCGGCGAGCACGCCGCCCTTATAGATATAATACTTGTTGCGGGGCAGTGTGGTGGCCTCGGGTGTACTCCAGGTGAGGGTGTTGCCGTTGAGGGCAGCATTGAGGGGAGGATTGAGCGCCTCGCCCGGCACGGTGACGGAGATGGTGATTTCCTTTTCGCCACCATTAACCTCGAAGGTCTTGATGTCAAAAGGAATCTCTATAGGATTGTTTTTGTCGTACTCGTAGTTGAGGATGGAGGCCTTATAGAAGTGGCCCTTGCCGATACCGCCGGTCTTGGTGCGGATGGTAAGGAAGTATTTGATAGGCTTGCTCTTGTCGAAGCTCTCGCCGAGGTCGGTGAGGTCGTAGCCGAACTCCATGGGCTCGTAGTGGTAGCCGTCGGTCCAGCGGCCGAGCATAGGACACTCGGGCGACACGCCGTTGTCGTCAAACTTGGTGCTCTGGGTGAAGTGCACGAAGCCGGTGGTGCGCTCGGGAGTGGTGCGGGAGGTGTCTTGCGCCATACCGCCGATAAGGGAGAGCTCCCAGCGGTGGTCGTAGTCCATGAGTATCTTAATAGTACGCAGGGGACGATAGTTGTGGCGGTAGCCGTAGAGCTCGGTGGCCCAGGGCAGAGTGTGGGTGCCGCTTTCGTTGATCATAGCGTAGCTGTGGGCATAGGGGCAGTAGATGAAACCTTGATTGCACCAGCTGGCGCCCCACGAGTTGCAGATAATCCACGCACCCTTCTCGTCCTTGGCTTCCTCGCCAATGACGCCGTTGCCGTCGAGGTCAAACTCTATGCGGTCGTCATAGCCGCAGATGGTGAGGCCGTGGTCGTAGGTCTTACCCCAGCGCCATACATACTTCTTGCCAGTGACGCCCAGCTCGTCGTTGATGGCTGTGGAGGGGATATTCTCCCATGTACCACCGCTGGCAACGCCGATACCTACGCAGCCGCCTTCAACATAGCCTTCTTCGCCCCAGTGGTTCCAGAGCCACTGCTTCACTTGCTCGCGGGCGCCGTACCAATCGTCGGCAAAGCGCGGGCCATAGAAGAAACCGGTCATACGGTTGTGCATGGCGTTGAACCACTTGTCGTAGCCCTGCATCCAGCCGAAGTAGTAGTATTCGGGCACCTGATAGCCGAAGTCGTTGGAGTGGGTGCGTCCGCCGTAGTTGACAACGTTGGGGATACCGTTGGCGACACCCATGTCGTACTTAGGCACATCGGTGTTGGTGAACAGCCATGTGAAGTGGCTGGGATACTGGTTCTCCTCGTAGGAGGCGTCCAGGTTGCGCATGTTGTTCATGTCATGCGTAAAGATATAGCCAATGGCCTGGGCGGAGCCGCAGGAGCCGCCGCTCTGGTTAAACACAGGCGGATAGAACATGCTCAGCGCATTGTTCAGATGGTCGGGGCGCTGTGTGGCGGAGCCGGAGCGTGCCTTGCCTTTGGTAGCCCGTTGGGGCATTTGTCGCTGCAGGGCGGGATCGAAGGGACGCCAGTCGGGATACTTGCTGCGGTCAACGTCCTGAGCGGTTGCTGTTTGGATAGTGCCTGCCAGTAGCAGGATGCTTAATGCCGCGAGGGCAAAAGTCTTAAGTGTTTTCATTTTTTTGTGTGTGTTCTAAAATTTTAGGCAAAGTTAGAGATTTTTCTGCACTTCATAGAAAAAAGGTAAGAGAAAAGCTATTTTTTCGTTGTTGTTTTACATTTGTTTGAAATCTTTTATTTATTTTTGTATGCGGTTTGCGTATGTGCGCGCATGATCACCGACTGAAAATAACAAACAAAAAACAATAAAAACACAATGAAATTAAAGATTATGCATGGTTTGCTTGCCGCAGCGATGCTGACGGTAAGCTTCGGATTCCAGAGCTGTAAGGACGAAGTGGACGAGTCGAATCTCTACACTTTCAAGGGCAGCACTATCACTACCTACATGGAAAACTCAGAGAACTACACGGACTTTGCGTATCTCTGCTCCAAGGTTAAACTAAGCAAGAAGAGCGAGTCGAATATCGCACAGTTGCTCTCGGCTCGCGGTAACTACACAGTCTTTGCTCCCACCAATGATGCTATCCAGCATTATCTGGACTCTATCTACGTGACCTCCAACTACGACATCACGCAGACACCAGACTCCACCGCGGAGTATATTGTTAGGAACGCTGTTATCGACAATGGTATGGCGGAGGCTTATCTGACCACCGACTTCCTGGTGGGTGCGTTGGAGAAGACCAACATGAACGACCGTTATATTACGATTAGCTACGGCAACGACACTACCACAGGTAGCGCCGTGACTATTGTCAACGAACATTCTATTATTATCAACCCCGACGTGGAGGTTACCAATGGTGTGCTCCACGGTGTGGACAATGTGGTGTCGATGTCTAACGCTTACCTGCCCGACCTTATCGAGCAGACTCCCAACCTGAAGGTATTCTCCATGCTGCTCAAGCAGACGGGTTGGGACAAGAAGATGTCGCTCTACCGTGATGAGGATTACGAGCAGAATCACCCCGAGTCGATTACGTCGTCCGACTTCGGTACGCTCTATTGCCCCAAGCACCGCTACTACGGCTTCACCGCCTTTGTGGAGCCCGACAGTGTGTTTGTGGAGGACTGGGATATCCCCGAGCCGGTAGTGGCTAACGGAATGTTGCAGAACGGCCCCGAGATTCTTGATGTCATCAAGCAGAAGGCAGCTCAGGCTTATCCTGATGCCACGAGCGATGACCTCAAGGATGAGAACAATGCTGTGAACCAGTTTGTGAGCTACCACCTGATTCCTATGCGTCTGACGCTGGATAAGATTGTGGTGCACCATGCAGAGATGGGCTATGCCTACAATAACCCCACACAGCTCTCTATCGACGTGACGGAGTACTACGAGACTCTGCCTGAGATACTGTTTGGCGAAAAGTGTAAGATTCCTCGCCGTATGATGAAGATAACGGAGGGCAAGCAGACCGATGGTAAGCGCATCAACCGCCACTGCAAGTACAAGACCGACGTTGAGGCCGGCGACTTCTACGAGGAGTATGATGTTGACCGTGAGGGTATCCTCATTGAGGAGAGCAACAAGGGCTACATCAACAATGCGCTCAATGGATTCTATTATACCATTGACGATATACTGCTCTATGACGAGGACGTGCCCAACTCGGTGCTCAACACCCGTCTGCGCTGGGACATTGGCGCCCTGCTGCCCGAGTTCGTGACCAACGGCTACCGCCTCACCACCGACACACAGTGGCATATCTTCCCGCCGGGATACTTCAACTACATGCAGTTTAGCAAGGAGTGTAAGTATCGCTATCAGTCCTACTACTACAGTTCGCTGCCCAACTATCAGGGCGACGAGCACAACCTCAACGGTCAGTATGATGTGATATTCCGTCTGCCGCCAGTGCCTTACTATGGCACATGGGAGCTGCGAGTGACCAAGGCCAGCTATCCTACCTTCGGTATGGCGCAGATGTATATCGGCCAGAATCCTGAGAACCTGCAGCCTATCGGCCTGCCCGTTGACCTGCGTATCTCGCCCAAGAGTCCGTCTATCGGCAATGAGACAGATACCGAGGACTGGGATCACAACTACGAGAATGATAAGGCTATTCGCCTGCACGGCTACATGAAGCCGCCTTATCACAACGGTCTGCCCAACGGCGGTGGCGTGGTCAACAACGATATGCGCAACTGCAAGAACCGCTATGAGGACAACCTACGTATGCGCCGCATTGTGATGCAGGGCACCTTTGGTCCCGACGAGGTTTGGTATCTGCGCGTGAAGTCTGTGCTTGAGAGTACCGCCACCATGTTCCTTTGGGACTACATGGAGTGGGCTCCGAAGTGGATCTACTCAGGCACCGAGCCTGAAGATATCTGGTAAGAAAACCATATAGTGTGTGGGCGCAGTTGCGCCCACACACTTACCAAAAGGAAATATTTTATTAACCATTTTATCAACCTAAAATTATTTGCGTATGAAAAAGTTTTATCTTTTCCTTGCGGCGGTGCTTGCAATGCTATGCACCGTGAGTGTTGATGCGCAGAAGTACTCTCTGCTTGAGGAGGCTGCTACTCCCGAGCCAGGTGTTACCTATGTCATCATGAACGCATCAACCAATCAGTACATCTCCTGCAAGTATGGCGGCAACGGCGGTCTGCTTGAGGTTATGGACGATAATGATGTGCTGTGGCAGATTGAGGCTACAGGAGAGCAGACACCGGCTGGCTACGACCTCTGGTATCTCTACTCTGTAGGTGCAGGCAAGTATGTTCAGGAAGTTGACCTTGAGGGCAACGAAGGCCTGGACGGCTACGATGTTTACAGCTACAACGGCTTCAACTGGGAGCTGGGCGACAAGGCCACGGCTATGAAGGTTGTCATCGAGAAGGGCGTGCCCGGCGATGATGTAGAACAAAACGAGGCTTGGCGTAAGAACGGTCCCTCCACCGGTTACGTTTTCAGCCGTCAGAACATTGTTTATTGGGGTGAAAGCCCGAAGTTCATGAAGTTTGGCCGCCAGGGCACCAACGTGGCTTGGGAGCCTTACAACGAGGACGTGGCTTGGCAGTTCTGGACAGTAAAGGAGAATCCTCCCCAGGAGCAGCTTGAGGCACTCGTTGACGAGTACAGCAAGGTAGAGTTCGTGGGCGGTACAGATCCTGGCTTCTATCGTCAGGCAGAGGCTGATGCTTACACAGAGTCTCTTGAGAGCGCAATGATGCTCGTAGTGACTGGCGCTACCGACCAGGAGTTCCAGGCAGCTATCGACGACCTCCGTGCAAAGCGCGCTGCCGTTGAGAAGGTGATGATTCCTCTCACCGAGGGTTACTACTTCATCGTTAGTGCATTTGACGACTACCTCAATGAGTTCGGTCATGAGAAGGGCGTTTGGGACGACACAGTCAAGAACCTCATCTCCAGCAAGAACTTCGATCCTGAGGATGTAGTCTTTGTATGGTATGTTTCTCCCAACACCAACAGCGACGCTGAGGAGAATGAGTTCTGGGTACAAAACTATGCTAGTGGTCACTATGTTTACAAAGGAACCAACTGGTACTCTTCCTCTACTTCTCTTACTACCGATCCCGCTGAGCCGCAGAACATCCGTCAGTTTGTTTCCGGTAAGTGGTACTGGGGTAACCGCACCTATCACAACACTTCCTACTGTGTGCAGGAGTCTTGGAGCACCGACCATCCCGAAGCAAAGGATATCGAAGACGCTCTTAGCTCATTCGGACAGTGGGGTGACGACTCCACCAAGCACTCTCACTTCAACCTCTGGTACTTCCGCTCTGTAAGCGACGAGCAGATGGTTGACTTCGCAGAGAAGAAGGCTCAGGCTGACCGCACAGCTCAGATTAGGGACCTCGCAAACCAGGCCAACGATATCTATGGCAAGCTGTTCACCTATAAGAGTGGCGACGAGGGCCTCATCACTGTTGCAGGTGGTGGCTGGGGTATCGACAACGGTGGCGAGAACACCAACATCGAGGGTAACCAGATTGTATTCTACCACATCCGCGGACAGGGTATTGCCGGTTCTGATGACTATCAGTTCCTGATTGATGAGCACGACTCTACCTACATGCAGGCTTCTGGATATATCGACATTGATATCACCGCCAACCCACAGCAGATCGTTACCTTCACCTACACCACCCGTTGCGCAAGCATGGAGCATGGTACTGCCAACCAGCACCAGTGGGGTGTGCAGGAGCGTCCTAACATGGTGGAGATCTACGCTTCTAACGACACCGTCGGTGGCAATTGGAACCTCGTGGGTAGCACAACCCTGGGTACCGTTACTCCCGCTGAGAAGACCAATCCTTTCCCGCCAGTTAGCTACACCATCGACCTGGGCGACACCTACGGATATCTC
>JAFZUB010000116.1 GCA_017618515.1 Bacteroidaceae bacterium | reverse complement strand
TATGGTACGCGCCTGCTTGATTATCTGCTTGAACTGGCTGTCGGTCGTGGCATCGTCTTGCGCGCCTCGATCGGCGACCATTTCGCCTATTGTAACCTTAATAGACTGACTCTCACGGAATTCATCTATTTCCGCCTTCTTGATAGTGTTGCAGAGCGGCAGCTTCTTGAGGCCGTCGGCGAGCTGATTAACTATCGGGGCATTGTCAAGTGTGACATAGATGTCGGGCTTGGCGGTAGCATCCTTGCCTTGCCCTGCTACATAGATGGTGAGAATGTCAGTTGACGGAATCTTAATATCCGACACAGAGCCTGGTGCCTGCACCTGCACTGGTTCGGGTTTCGTGAAAGTACCAGCCATCAAGAAAAAGGTAAGCAATAGGAGCATGACATCACTCATCGGCGTCATGTCGATGAAGAGGTCGGCTTTTTTGATTTTAAATCGTCCCATATTACCTTAGTTTCCTGAATTAGTGAGTCTTTGCGTAGTTCTGAACAATCATGAAGCCTACCTCGTCGAGACTGTAGGTGAGCTTGTCGATCTTGTTGGTGTAATAGTTGTAGAAAATAAGGGCGAGAGCTGAAGTCAAGATACCCGAAGCGGTATTGATAAGAGCCTCAGAAATACCAGTTGACAGAGCAGAGGAGTCGCCACCACCTTCTCCGGAGATGCTGGAGAAGGACTTGATCATACCGAGCACCGTACCAAACAGACCGGTGAGCACGCCGAGTGATGTGAGCACACCGAGAATCGGCAGATTCATCTGGAGAGTAGGCATCTCGATAGCGGTAGCATCGTCAAGAGCGGTCTTGATAGCCTCCAGCTTCTGAGCCTTGGTGCGGCTGGCATCAGCCTCTTCAGTCTCGTAGCGCTCGAGAGCTGCGCGAACGATGTTGGCTGCAGAACCCTTCTGAGCGTCGCAAGCCTTGAGAGCTGCGGGAATGTCGTTGTTGGCCATAGCCTTGCGGATCTTCTCAGTGAACTTGTCGAGGCTCTCCTTACCAAAAGCGGTCTTGAGGGCAAGCCAGCGCTCAATGGTGATAGCGATAACGGTGAAGAGGAGACCCTGGATGATGGGCACCACGAATCCACCCTTAAACACAGTACCGAGCAGGTTGACAGGTTCGTTGTCGCTGTCGCCGCCCTGGAAGTTGCTGCCATTTCCGAAGACAGTGTAGAAAATAATCTCTGCAAGCAGGATACAGATCAAGATGATGATAAACGCATTCTTGATACCTTTGAAGCCTTCACTCTTCTTTGGAGCGGGCTTCTGAGCCGGAGCTTTAGTTGTTGTAGTACTCATTTTGTTTTAAAAAATTAAAATGTTTATAAAATTAGTGATTAAAATTATTGCCACAGTTATACGCAGCACGTTGTTTTACGAGATACAAATTTAATTCGAAAATTGAAAGTAACAAAGTTTTTGTATGGAAATTCATCTCTTTTTCATAAAAAAGCGCGTTTCAGTAGCATAAATTTAGTTTTTTGCTTAATTTTGCACCACACTTTAAGAGTCCGTAAAAAACTACAATAGCTATGCAAAACATTGATTGGGGCAATTTGCCCTTCAGCTACATCCGCACCGACTACAATGTGCGCTGCCGCTACGCCAACGGCAAATGGGGGGAGATAGAAGTCAGCTCCTCCGAGATTTTGAACATTCACATGGCAGCCACCTGCCTCCACTACGGCCAAGAGTCGTTTGAGGGACAGAAGGCCTTCCGCTGCCCCGACGGCAAGATACGCATTTTCCGCATCAACGAGAACGCCGCCCGCATGCAGAGCACCTCACGCGGTCTGATGATGCCCGAGATGCCCACAGAGCTTTTCATCGAGATGGTGAAGAAGGTTGTGAAACTCAACGAGCGCTTCATCCCGCCCTACGAAAGCGGTGCTGCCCTCTATATCCGCCCGCTTATGATCGGCACCAGCGCACAGGTGGGCGTACACCCCGCTGACGAATACCTCTTCCTTATATTCGTGACCCCCGTAGGCCCGTACTTCAAGGGAGGCTTCGCCTGCACCGACTACTGCATCACCCGCGAGTATGACCGTTCGGCACCTCTCGGCACCGGCATGTATAAGGTGGGAGGCAACTATGCTGCCAGCCTCAAGGCCAATGATATCGCCCACAAGGCCGGCTACTCCTGCGAGTTCTATCTTGACGCAAAGGAGAAGAAATATATCGACGAGTGCGGCGCAGCCAACTTCTTCGGCATCAAGGACAATACCTACGTCACTCCTAAGTCCACCTCCATCCTGCCCTCCATCACCAACAAGAGCCTGCAGCAGCTGGCCCTCGACCTTGGCATGAAGGTGGAGTGTCGTCAGATTCCCGTGGAGGAACTCGACACCTTTGAGGAGGCTGGAGCCTGCGGTACCGCTGCCGTCATCAGCCCTATCGCTCAGATTGACGATCCCGACACCGGCAAGAGCTACGTCTTCAGCCACGACGGCAAGCCCGGCCCAGTTTGCGAGAAACTCTACACCAAGCTGCGCAACATCCAGTACGGCATAGAGCCCGACATTCACAACTGGAACCTAGTGCTCGACTAAGACTCGCCACATATATTCCAAAGGAAACAAAAAGTCCGCTACCGTAAAGGGTGGCGGACTTTTCCGTTATAAGTAATAAGTTGGAACTCTTATTTCTTTATCGAGTTCATCAGTTCTACATACTTGAGCACGTTGGATGCCAGGGCGTTGTCCTCCTCATACTTGAGGGCTTCTTTCGCATTGGCCTCTGCCTCGGCGAAGTTGTCCTTCTCCATTGCTAGCCATGCAACATAGGAGTAAGCCTGGGCGCGATGCGGGTCGTAGTCCTCACCCTTGAACTTCTCGTTCTGCAGACGCTTGATAGTCTCTTTCATGTAGTTGGCAGCAACCTCGTTGGGGTGCTTGCGGTCAACAAGCTGGTTGATACGTGAGCGCCAGAAGATACCGAGGTAGCTGGGCTCGCCAGACTTAACCATCTCTTCGTCAACCTTGGCGTAAATGGCGTCACCTTCCTTGATATAACCGATGCGCTTGAGCGAGTCGGCCTGAGTAGCGTTAGCCGCATTATAGTAAACACGGCCCAAGCGGAAGAGCTCGTTGGTATCGTCCTCTTTCTTAGCCAGTTCCATAAACTTCTTGTAGGCAGGAATGGCCTTGTCGTAGTCCTTGGTCTTCTCGTATGCCTTAGAGAGATTAAACTGAGCGGCAGGATCCTCGGGAGCCAGCTCGGCAGCCTTTGCATAGGCAGCGGCAGCACCGGGGAAGTCCTTCTCGATGGTCAGATACTGACCGAGGTAGCGGTAGTCAATCTCCTGATATACCGTGTCGGGATACTGGCCGATGAATTTGTCGTGAGCAGCCTTGGTAGCAGCCTGAGCGGCAGCATACTTCTCCTCCTCAAAGTCGTCGGTCTTGGCCAGCAGGTTGACATTGCTCAGGAAGATGATACGGTTGAGCACGGGGTCCTTGGGATTGGAGGCAAGGAACTTCTGAGACTGCTTGAGAGCGCCCTCATAGTCCTTGGCCATGAAAAGGATAATCACATACTCGCGCTGCACGGTAGCATCGCCCTGTCCGTCGGGGAACTTCTCGAAATACTTGTTGTAGTACTCACGAGCGTGGAGCGTATCGTCAAGCTGATAGTAGAGGGTACCGAGCACCTGATTGATCTTGGGGTCGTCAGTCTTCTTCTGCTTGATCTCCTCCATGAGCTCGATAGCGTACTCAGGGTTGATGTAGCGATACACACCCACCAGCTTCAGATAG
Source organism: Bacteroidaceae bacterium (assembly GCA_017618515.1). Next base: position 1,321 of record JAFZUB010000116.1, on the reverse strand, counting down.
GGATCGAGGCTGTTGGGAGCTACCTGCTTGGCCTCCTCATACTTGGTGGCAGCCATACCGTAAGCGTTGTTATTGGCCATGCGGAACCATGAATCACCCTCCAGATAGATAGCGGGCAGATAGCTGGCGTCCATTTCATAGACCTTCTTGGCCAAACCGATGGCATTGCCAAAGAGCTTGTTGTCAAGAAACTTATAGCCAATGGCAATAAGAACCGGCTTGTTCTTCTTAAGCAACTTGTTCTTATCGATAGCCTTCATTACGGATTCGTCAGCAGGATTCTCCAACAGAGTCTGCACATAACCATCCACCATTTCCTGGAACTCTGCAGGAATCTCGGGAACTTCAATCTGCGCCTTGGCATTGTTGTAACCAAAGATCAATGCCACTGCGGCAACGAGCGAAAATACTGTCTTTTTCATTTTTGTATTTAAGGTTTTAGTTTTTAATATCTCTTTATTATCACGTTGTGCGACTGCACCGCCATATAAGGCAACAGTTGCGAGAAACGAAGTATCATCATCTGGCCCATATTGTTGTGGTTGGGCTCGTCGGTGAGGTAGAAGAAGAAGTTGCGCTGCATCGAACGTGTGCGCGGATCAGTGCTGGTGATGAAGAGGCCGCGCGTCAGCGGATAGCTGCCTGAAGCGATGTAGAACTGGAACGGTTTGTAGTAGTCGTCAGCATCATCTGAGTCATGTGCGCCAACACTCATAATCCTCACTTCAGAGAGGAACGACAAGCGTGTGGTGTCACTCTTATTGCCTACCCAGTCCACACCAAGTACTCCTATAGCGTTTTGCTTCTTGCTGACATAGTTGATAAGCTCCTCGTTGGTGGTGGCAGCTCTCAACTTGCCCTTCGGCTGCTGGCCTCCACAGAGGGAGTCTTTCATATAGCGCACAGTCGAAGAGCCATTGTTGTCAAATACTATTTCTATTTCACCTTTCTGGCCGCCAGAGTGACGTAGCTGTCCCCAGTCGGTAATCTTGCCTTGCATTATCTGCTTTATCTCGTCGCGCGAGATAAGCGTGTCGCGGCTGGCGTTGTTGGTGATGAGCGTTATAGCATCGTAGGCCACCACAGCCTGCTTGGCCACCAGATTATACTTGCCCAACAGATAGTCTTTCTCCTTCTGCGAGAGCTGACGTGTAACCACGATGGTACGCACCGAATCATTAAGGAGCATACTTACTGCGCTGTCCTCCGGCATATAGAAAGGATCGACGAATGCCTTGGCATTGCGATCGCGGAAGTCTGCAAACAGCACCTCGAAGACAGGCTTGAAGGTCTCGTCCACTGCCACACATACATAGTCGGC
>JAFZUB010000115.1 GCA_017618515.1 Bacteroidaceae bacterium | reverse complement strand
TCTGCGCCGTTTGTGGATATATCTATGAAGGCGATGCAGCACCCGAGAGGTGCCCCCTCTGCAAGGCTCCGGCCTCTAAGTTCTCTGAGCTCAAGGAAGATGGCGAGACCACCTATGCTACCGTTCACCGCATTGGCGACGGCAAGCCCGAAGGAGTCTCCGAGGAAATGATCAATGACCTGCGCAATCACTTTAATGGTGAGTGCAGCGAGGTGGGTATGTACCTGGCTATGAGCCGTCAGGCCGACCGCGAGGGCTATCCCGAGGTGGCTGAGGCTTTCAAGCGCTATGCCTTTGAGGAGGCTGAGCATGCAGCCAAGTTCGCAGAGCTTTTGGGCGAATGTGTATGGGACACCAAGACCAATCTTGAGAAGCGCGCTGCCGCTGAGGCAGGAGCTTGCGAAGATAAGTTCCGTATTGCCAAGAACGCCAAGGCTGCCGGTTTCGATGCCATCCACGATACTGTTCACGAGATGGCTAAAGACGAGGCTCGTCACGGTGCAGGCTTTGCCGCACTACTGAAGCGCTATTTCAAGTAAAGAGCTGAAGACAATCCCAAATGAAGTATCTGATAGTACTCATCGCCATTGCGTACGTCACTGTGTCGCAGGCGGATGATGTCTTCAGAGAAGATGTAAATGCTGACAACGCGGTTAACACGGCCGACGTTGTCAGTATTTATAATTATATCCTTAATGGCAAAGCCTCTGGTCTTACAGCCGATATGGCTGACGTGAATGGCGATGATGATGTGAACAGTGCCGATGTGGTGCGTATATACAACAGTATTATCTCTGGACAGCACATAATCAATGACTTTAAGCCCAACTACGAAACAGCCAGCGATACGCTTCTCGCAGGCGACATCCTGCAGCTTTCGGAGCATTATGTTCGCGAGAATTCTCGCATACATGCCATGGTGAGTACGCTTGATGGGACTCCTATTGACGGCGCCGTCTATGTGGGGCGTGGTTATGAGGCATGGTATGGCACCTACCTTAAGATAACGCACGATACGGTGTGGATACTCAGACGTAGCGAGACGGAGGAAATAGTCGATCGTACCAAGGTCCACGGACTGAACATCACGGACAGTCTTGCAGTGAGCATTTGCTGCGACAATGACATAGCTCAAATAACCCTTAGTTCAGGAGTTCAGGTTTTCACTATGAAATGTAGTTGGAATGGCGGCAGTGCTCCGTTTGTGTTTAATGACACACAGCAACCAATGGCCACTACGTTGCGTTTCTCCAATCCCGATTATCTATATGATATATGGCTTATCGGCGACAGTTATCTTACTCGTTCAGTCAACCGTTGGATTTATTATATATATGATCGCGGCTACACTCATTGGCTTTCCGACCATCGTGCTGCTGCAACAGGTGAGATGGCGCTTAGATTCTTTAAGGCCAATCTCCAGATGGGAACTCCGCGCTTTGCACTTTGGCTTATCGGCATGAATGACGGTTCAGACTTTGACGCTCCTCGCAGTCGCTGGCTCTCGGCGACTAAAGAATTTATTGCCATATGTGAGGAGAATGGCATTACGCCTATCTTGCAGACCTTTCCCAATACTTTTATTACGAGCCTTCAAACACTCAGGAGCCATCAGAAAAAGACAGAGTGGATACGTGCCAGCGGCTATCGCTATATAGACCTTGCTGCTGCTATCGGTTCGCAGCCTGACGGCTATTGGGCTGAAGGTATGCAAGGCCCTGACGGCATTCATCCTACTCCTGAAGGTGCTCAGGTCATGGCAGAGCAGGTGCTCAAGGATTTCCCTGAAATAGCGGAGTAGAGTAAAAACAAATTAGTTGTTGCTGCTAATATTTAGCAGTTTGTCGAGTTGAGGAGTCAGGGGAGTGATTGCGTCGTTGACGATAGTGTAGTCGGCGAGAGCGGCCTTTTGTTCTTGCGGCATTTGGAGTGAAATCCATTCGAGAGCCTTGTCGCGGGAGATACTGTCGCGGCGCATGATGCGACTAACTCTTACTTCCAGAGGAGCTATGATGGTAATGGTGACAGTACAGTCGTTGTTGAAACCAGACTCGAAAAGCAAGGCGCTCTCTATGGCAACGCAATTCTTGTGTTGAGCCTTTATCCAGTGCTGCATACGCTCACGCACGCGCGGGTGTACAATATCATTAATATTATCAGCGAATTGCTGCCCGCGGCAGATATAGTCTGCGAGCACAGCTTTGACGGGGGCTCCTTCTGAGTCAATTGCTTCCGGGCCAAGCAGGTCAATAAGCTCGCGGTGAATCTGCTGATTCTCCCGCATTTCGAGCTTGGCTTCATCATCGGTATAGAAAACAGGGATACCGCGCTCTTCAAGCAAGCCGCACACGAGACTCTTGCCGCTACCTATGCCGCCAGTAATTCCGAGAATCATTGACCGTTGACTATTGACCATTAAGTATTAGCTTTCAAAAGTTTCTAGTACTCGTTGTCTTCAATGATAAACTCCACTTCCTCGGGCACTATCCTCACATTGTTTACTCCCTCGGGCTTGCTCTTGAGCGAGAGGCGCATACGATTTGTGGTGTTGTCGGCCACCTCGTCATAGCTAATGACGATAGAAAACTTATCGGCGGTGATCTCACGGTATTGCTTGAGGCCCACTTGGCACATGACGTTGACGATGCCAGGGAAAGTCTTGAGAGTCTTTCCGGCAGGGAAGTTGGTATGGTCAATGCGCACGGCCAGTGTTTTCTCTGTCATCTGGTCCACGTTGATGGTGGCTTTCACCTTATCGGGCACTGTCTTGACACCGCGTATTGGGGCTATGCCCACGCTGACGGTCTTACGTTCGCTGAGGTCTTCCTCTTCCAGTGGCGTGGTATATACGGCGGAGAGAGTGTCGAGTATCTCTCTGGCGGCAAACACCTTTACGGTGGAGGGCGAAGTGGTGCAGCCTATGATGCAATAGAGCGAGTCGGCGGTGATATTGCCGCTGACCTTCACGGGCACGCTCTTGTTGAGTCCGAAGTTGTAGAAGTACTCCAGCGTGTCGGGGCTGAAACTGACAATGCTGGTGCTGCTTTGCAGACGCTTGACGATGCCGCGTGTAAGTTCGCTGGTAAGCAGAGCCACATGGCCTGAGCGCGTGTCATAATCCTTAAAATCGATGGTTATGCTGCCGAGGCTATGGGTATATTTGTAGCGCAACAGCTGACCGCCGTGGTCCTTCACCCTGATATTTATCTCACTGGGCGGCGGAGTGGTGATAACCACATTCTCAGGCACATTCTTAAGTTTTACGGGCACAGCGATGTCCACTTCATAGACATCCTCTAGCGTCAGGAAGAGCCAGAAGCCAGCGGAAAGGGCAAGAAAAAACAGGAAAGCCCAGAAGTTTCTGGTGAGCGAACCCTTGAGAAACTTCTTGATTTTCCTGAATCTTTCTGCAGCAGACATAGTCTCTGTAAAGCTACTAAGTCATTAAGTCACTAAGCTATTTGCCCTGACGGTCTTCGGCAGCACTGCCGGCATTAGCGTAGATGGACGACTTCTCGATGGTAATCTTCACATTCTGTGCAATCTCGAGTACCACGGTGTTGTTGGCATCGTTCACTTCGCGGATGGTGCCGTGCAGACCACCGGCGGTAACTACCTGATTGCCTACGCTGAGGCCGCGGCGGAATTCTTCGATCTTCTTCTGCCTGTTTTTCTGCGGACGAATCATAAAGAAATACATGATGGCAAAGATTGCCAGAATCATGATCCAAAAACTCCACTGGCTTCCCTGCGGCTGACCTTGGGCAGCGGAGGCAGCGGGCTTGGCTGCCTGCAAAAGGTTGATGAAAAGTAACATGTTGTGAAAGGTTATAGGTTATAGTTTATAGATTGCGAAAGCTAATGTCTGATTTACTTTAGCAGTTTGCCCTGTGCGCGGAGGTCCTTGACGATATTGTCGAGGGTGCCGTTGATGAACTTTACGCTCTTTGGCGCGCAGTAGAGCTTGGCGATATTGATGTATTCGTTTAGCGACACGTTGACCGCGATGTC
>JAFZUB010000114.1 GCA_017618515.1 Bacteroidaceae bacterium | reverse complement strand
GCAAAGAAATTGTCACGATAATTGACCACACTGCCTAGGTACTCCCTCACCAGTTCGGGGTGGGTGGCCACGGCCTCTGATATGGAGCAGAAGATTATGCCTTTCTCGGCCAGCTTCTCCTTGAAGGTAGTCTTCACGCTGACGGAGTCCATCACCGCATCCACGGCCACGCCGCTAAGGGCAAGCCGCTCGTTGAGGGGTATGCCCAGTTTGTCAAAAGTCTTCTCCAGTTCGGGATCTATCTCAGCAGGAGCAGACTTCTTCCTCTGCTTGGCAGTAGGGTCTGCATAGTAGGATATCGCCTGATAGTCGATGGGAGGTAGCTCCACGTGACCCCACGTGGGCTGCTCCATGGTCTGCCAGTGACGAAACGCCTTGAGGCGGAAGTCGAGCAACCACGAGGGCTCGCCCTTCTTCTGCGAGATGAGGCGCACCACCTCCTCGCTCAGCCCACACTCTATTACCTCTGTCTCCACATCGGTGGTGAAGCCATACTCGTAATCTCTGTTGGCTACGTCACGGACAAATGTATTATCTGAAGGGTTCAAGTATTCGAGTGTTTACTTTGCGACTTTGCTACTCTGCGGCTTTGCTACTTCTATAAATACCGTGTCGTCTTTGAGCTTGCCACTCTCCGTCACTATGTCGCGATGCTCGTAGATGGCGTTGCCCACCACGGTGATATAAGGATAAAGCTTCGACTCCTGCTTCTTCTCTTCCGAGAGGATGCCCACATAGGCCATCGCGCTAAACACCACGCTCAGCAGCAGGAAGTATTTGATTGCGCCCACCACCATGCCCAGCAGGGCGTTGAGCGAACCTACGTGCAGTGCCTTGACTGTCTTGGTCAGCACATTGGCCACCAGCCCAAACAGTATCGGCACCACTACCCAGATGACTATGAACGCCAGCACACACGCCGCAAACGACGCCTTGCTGCCCGAGCCCAGCGCCGGGGCGAAGTGCTCGCCCAGCACACTGTAGAACGTAGCTGCCAGCACCAGTCCCACCACTATTCCCACGGTGGAAAACACTTCCTTGATGAAGCCGCTGCGCCAACCGCGCCATGCGCCCCACACCAGTACCAGTACTATAATAATATCCACGCTCGACATAACGCTCAATGGTCAATAATCTAAAGTTTCTGCCTTACCTCTATCTCCTGATAGGTCTCGATGGTGTCGCCCTCGCGGATATCGTTGCAGTTGGTCAGCGAGATACCGCACTCAAAGTTGGTGCTTACCTCCTTCACATCGTCCTTGAAACGCTTGAGGGCATTTATCTCACCGGTGAAGATGACTATACCGTCGCGTATGAGACGAGCCTTGTTGGTGCGCGACACCTTGCCGTCCACCACATAAGCACCGGCCACGAGGCCCACCTTGCTGATGCGGTAAACCTGACGCACCTCAACCAGTGCCGTCACCTCTTCCTTCACGATAGGCTTGAGCAGACCTTCCATGGCCTCCTTCACCTCCTCGATGGCATCGTATATCACTGAGTAGAGGCGTATGTCCACGCCCTGCTTCTCAGCCTCCGTGCGGGCGCCCTTGCTGGGACGCACCTGGAATCCGATAATGATGGCATTCGAGGCGGCAGCCAGCACGATATCGTTCTCCGATATCTGGCCCACAGCCTTATGTATCACATTCACCTGTATCTTCTCAGTCGACAGGTTGATGAGCGAGTCAGACAGTGCCTCTACCGAGCCGTCAACATCGCCCTTCACTATAATGTTAAGCTCTTCCACTCCGCCCATGGCGATGCGGGCACCAATCTCCTCCAGACCAATGCGGTGCTGGGTGCGGATGCCCTGCTCGCGCTGCAGCTGCAGACGCTTGTTGGCAATGTCGCGCACCTCCTGCTCGCTGTCCATCACATGGAACGTGTCGCCAGCCTGCGGTGCACCGTTCAGTCCGAGCAGCGTGGCAGCCCTCGACGGGCCTACACTCTTTATCTTGCGGCCACGCTCGTCGGTGAGGTCCTTCACACGACCGTAGCATGTACCGGCTATCACATGATCACCGATGTTGAGCGTACCGTTGCTCACCAGGATAGTGGCCACATAGCCGCGTCCCTTGTCGAGCGACGACTCGATGATTGTACCCGTGCCCTTGCGGTTGGGGTTAGCCTTCAGCTCCAGCATGTCGGCCTCCAGCAGCACCTTCTCCAGCAGGTCGTTCACTCCTATACCCTTCTTGGCGGAGATATCCTGGCTCTGGTATTTGCCGCCCCAGTCTTCCACCAGCAGGTTCATGTTGGCCAGCGACCCCTTCACCTTCTCGGGGTCAGCGCCGGGCTTGTCTATCTTATTGATGGCAAACACCATAGGCACACCCGCTGCCTGCGCATGGCTGATGGCCTCCTTGGTCTGAGGCATCACGTCGTCGTCCGCAGCAATGATGATGATAGCTATATCCGTAGCCTGGGCACCACGCGCACGCATGGCGGTAAACGCCTCGTGGCCCGGCGTGTCGAGGAAGGTGATATGCCTTCCGTTCTCCAGCGTCACGTTGTATGCACCGATGTGCTGGGTAATACCGCCAGCCTCACCGGCAATCACATTACTCTTGCGTATCCAGTCGAGCAGCGATGTCTTACCGTGGTCCACATGGCCCATCACGGTCACTATCGGGTCGCGAGGCTCCAGGTCTTCAGCCTCGTCCTCCTCCTCGTGCACTGCCTTCGATACCGAGGCACTCACATACTCTGTCTTGAAGCCAAACTCCTCGGCCACCATATTGATTGTCTCCGCGTCCATGCGCTGGTTGATGCTTATCATCATGCCGATGCTCATGCACGTGCTGATAACCTTGGTCACCGGCACATTCATCATGCTTGCCAGCTCGTTGGCCGTCACAAACTCGGTCAGCTTCAGTGTCTTGCTCTCGTTGGCCTCCTCGGTGGCCTGCTGCTCCATCTGCTCGCGTATCTGGTCGCGCTTCTCACGGCGATACTTCGCGCCACTGGCAAACGCCTTCTTGCTCTGCAGACGGGCCAGAGTCTTCTTTACCTCCTTTGCCACCTCCTCGTCGGAGATGTTATTCTTGTTGAGCAAGTTGCCGCCCTTGCGCTTGCCGCGTCCACCGCCTGCGCTGCCCTTGGAGCCGTCGGCACCCTGGCGACCGTCGTCCATCACCTTCTTGGCCTCGGCATTGACGTCCACCTTGTTGGGCTGGATGCGGTTGCGCTTCTTCTTGCCTGCCGTGGCGGCCTGCTGCTGGCGCATCTTCTCCTCGCGCTCTTTCTTGCGCTCCTCCTTGCTCTTTTTCTTCGGACGGGTTGTCTCGTTGATGCTCGACAGGTCGATGCTGCCCAGCACCTTCGGGCCCTCTATCGTCTGCGGCTTCACCTGGCGGAACACCTCCGGCTGGGGCCTGCGCTCTTCCTCGT
>JAFZUB010000113.1 GCA_017618515.1 Bacteroidaceae bacterium | reverse complement strand
GAGCGTGATGGTAAGCACACTCAGCGTGGCAGCACCTACGGCAGAGGACGAGCGACTGATTAATGACTTTGAGAATGTAAAGAAAGTCGTGGCAGGAGTGCGTGCAGTGCGCAATCAGAAGAACATCGCCAACAAGGAGCAGCTGAGCCTCGTTTGCCTGGGAGCCGATAACTATGCCTCCTTCGACAGCGTGGTGATAAAGATGTCTAACCTCTCCTCCATAGAGATAAGCGAGGAAAGTCCCGAAGGAGCCGTTAAGTTCCTTGTAGGTACCAGTGAATACGCTGTGCCTATTGGCAGCCTCATTGATGTGGAGGCCGAGATAGCCAAGCAGGAGGCAGAGCTCAAGCGACTTGAAGGCTTCCTTATCGGAGTGCAGAAGAAACTGCAGAATGCCAACTTCGTGGCTCACGCTCCCGAGCAGGTTGTAGCCCTCGAACGCAAGAAGCAGGCTGACGCAGAGCAGAAGATAGCTGCCATAAAAGAGACACTGGCTACACTAAAGAAATAAATTATCATGCATACGCGCGAAGAACAGTTGCAGGCGTTCAGTCGCCTATTGGATGTGCTGGAGGAACTGCGCCAGAAGTGCCCGTGGGACTCGGTACAGACCAACCAGAGCCTGCGTGCCAATACCATAGAGGAAGTATTTGAGCTTTGCGATGCGCTTGCCCGCGAGGACCAGCAGGGAATACAGGAAGAACTCGGCGATGTACTGATGCATGTGTACTTCTATACTATGTTTGGTGCAGAGAAGGGCGAGTTTGACCTCGCAGACGTGTGCGACAAAGTCCGCGAGAAGCTTATCTTCCGCCATCCCCACATCTACGGCAACGTCAAGGCCGACACCCCCGATGCTGTGGCTGACACATGGGAGCAGCGCAAGCAAAAGGAAAAGTCTGGAAAGAAGAGTGTGCTGTCAGGAGTGCCCGCCGCACTGCCTGCACTAATCAAGGCCTACCGCATACAGGACAAGGCGCGCCATGTGGGCTTCGATTGGGAGCAGCGCGAGCAAGTGTGGGGCAAGGTGAAGGAGGAAATCACCGAGTTTGAGGCCGAGGTGGCGAATATGGACGAGGACAAGGCAGAGGCTGAGTTTGGCGATGTTTTGTTTAGCCTCATCAATGCAGCACGGCTCTACCATATCAATCCCGACAATGCCCTCGACCGCACTAACCGCAAATTCATCCAGCGTTTCAACTACCTGGAACAGCAGACACTCAAGCAGGGCCGCAATCTCAAGGACATGACCCTAGCCGAAATGGACGCCATTTGGGAAGAGGCCAAGAAACTTTGAATTTTTAAGGTTCTAAAAATTACAAAGTCCGAGCGCGTTTCTGCGTGCTCGGACTTATTTTTATGCGAGAATTGACATATTTTCGTGCGGTAAAACTTTTTTTGTGTTTTGTTTGGCGTATTTACGGGAACTTTTTATTATTTTTGCAAGGTATTATGGATAATTGTCTTTTGGTATGAGAACAAGATATGCTCTTCTGCTCTTGGTGACTGCCCTGTTGATGAATGTCGTGGCGCAGGCTGACGGCATTGTCAATGCGGGGCTGACCCAGGCTGATGACCTTGTGATGATAGAGTATAAGGATGGCGGCAAGAAGCTGCTCCAATTCTATGGTCCCAACATATTCCGTGTGTTCCAGACGATGGACGGCAGCACAGTGTTGCGCGACCCCGTGGCTGAGCCTCCGGCAGAAATACTCGTGGCTGACGCCAAGAAGAATACCGGCAAGATTGACGTTAAGGCAGAGGGCGACGATATTATTATCAGTACCAAGGCAATAAAAATTGTCATCGGCCAACAGGATGGCAAGATGAAGGTGTATAATATGCAGGAGTCCGATGAGGATACCCACCGCTGCATAAGCATTTACAAGGACGAGTTTGCTTTTAATGTTATGGGCGACAAGCGTCCCGTGCTGGAAGAACTGGAGCCTGCCACCATTGCTGATGGCAAGGCAACCCTGGTGCTCAAGGCTGGCGCTCGGGAGTATTTCTATGGCGGCGGTGTTCAGAACGGACGCTTCAGCCATAAGGGCACGGCTATCAACATTGTGAACGAGAACAGCTGGACGGATGGCGGTGTTTGCTCGCCCGCTCCTTTCTATTGGAGCACCGCCGGCTACGGCTTGATGGCTTACACATTCAAGCCCGGGCGCTACGACTTCGGCAGCAAGGATGCCGACCGTGTGGTGCTGACACATGAGACAGACTATATCGACTATTTCGTGATGGTTGACTATACGCCCGTGAAGTTGCTCAACGACTATTGGCAACTGACGGGACACCCTGTGCTGCTGCCCAAGTTCGGATTCTACGAGGGACACCTCAATGCTTATAACCGCGACTATTGGCTGGCAGAGCAGCCGGAGGTTATATCCAGGCGTGGCATGGACAAATTTCCCAGTGTCTTTGAGGACGGCAAATATTACCGCGAGGACCAGAAGGACAACGGCGGTATCCGCGAGAGCCTCAATGGCGAACTGGGGAACAATTATCAGTTCTCTGCCCGCGCTGTGGTGGACAGGTATAAGGCTCAGGACATGCCGCTGGGTTGGGTGCTGCCCAACGACGGCTATGGTGCAGGCTATGGCCAGACCGCCACGCTTGACGGCAATGTGCAGAACCTGAAGGAATTTGGTGACTATGCCCGCAGTCAAGGTGTGGAGATTGGCCTCTGGACTCAGAGTGACCTGCACCCGATTGACACTATCGCTCCGCTGTTGCAGCGCGATATTGTGAAGGAGATTCGCGATGCTGGAGTGCGTGTGCTCAAGACCGATGTGGCTTGGGTGGGCGCCGGCTACTCCTTCGGTCTCAATGGTATCAGCGATGTGGCCAATCTCATGCCTAAGTATGGCAACAATGCACGTCCGTTTATCATCTCGCTCGACGGCTGGGCTGGCACTCAGCGCTATGCCGGCATTTGGAGCGGTGACCAGACGGGCGGCAAGTGGGAGTACATACGCTTCCACATTCCCACGTTCATAGGCTCGGGACTCGCAGGTCAGCCCAATATCACCAGCGATATGGACGGCATCTTCGGCGGCCTCAATGTGCCAGTGAATGTGCGCGAGTTCCAGTGGAAGACGTTTACGCCTATGCAGCTGAACATGGACGGGTGGGGTAGCAATGCCAAGTATCCGCACGCCCTCGGCGAGCCGGCTACCAGTATCAACCGCGCCTACCTCAAGATGAAGTCGATGCTGATGCCTTACACCTATAGTATTGCTCATGAGGCCATCGACGGCAAACCAATGATCAGGCCTGTGTTCATGACAGGGCTCTGCACCAGAGAGTTTGCATTAGGCAAGGCTACGCAGTACGAATACTTCTATGGCGACAACTTCTTAGTGGCACCTGTTTATCAGGAGACCAAGGCTGATGAGCAGGGCAATGACATAAGAAACAATATCTTCCTGCCCGATGCAAGGGCGTGGATAGACTACTTCAGTGGCGAGGAATATGGCAACAACTATGTGCTCAATAGCTATGACGCCCCATTGTGGAAACTGCCTGTGTTTGTGAAGCAAGGCTCCATCATTCCGATGACCACGGCTCACAACAATCCCAATGAGATTGACCACGGTCTACGCATCTATGAGGTGTATCCCTCTTATGAGTCAAACTTCACTGAGTATGACGACGACGGCACTACCGAGGCTTACCGCAATGGGGAGTTCGTGACCACCAAGATTACGCAGAATGTTGTAAAGGGCAAGTTGAATATCACTGTTGAGCCTACCGAGGGCAACTACAATGGATTCCAGAAGGAGAAGGCTACGGTGCTGCGCATCGTGGGCAAGTATACTCCCAAGAAGATTGTGGCTACTGTCGGTGGCAAGAAAGTTAAGCTCAAGGAGGTGAAGAGCCTCGCGGAGTTTGAAGCCAGTGCCGAACCTGCGTGGTTCGTGGGTTACGGTGTTGACTACACCAAGTTCTTTACCGACGAGAGTCTGAAGGATGTGCCGATGAAGGCCGCCTATGGTATTAACATTAAGTTGCCCAAGACTGATGTGACGAAGAATAAGGTTAATGTGCAGATCGCAAGAGAGGCCAGGAAATATGAGCCCACTGTTCGCAACAGTTCGCTGGAAGCTCCTGCCAATGCTGGAGTGAAGGATGCCGACCGCAAGCCTTATAGCCTCAACTTGAGTTGGGATAAGGTGGAGGGCGCCGATGGCTACGAGATTAAGTTCCAGGGAATGACATACAGCAACATCCTTGACAACGAGTTCCTGTTTGAGGATCTCAAGCCCGACACGGAATATGTCTTCGACGTTAGGGGCTATGCTAAGGATGATGATATGAAGAAGCATTGGACTACCGTCACTGCCCGCACGGCTTCCGATCCGTTTGAGTTTGCTGTGAAGGGCGTGACCGCTACCTGCACCGCTCCGTCGCAGCCAGGGCAGGGACTGGACAAACTCTTCGACTTAGACCCCGAGAGCCAGTGGCACACGGAGTACAATACCAAGGCAGTGCCCTTCGAGATGCTGATAGACCTGCATTCGGTGAATACTCTGGACAAGATGCAGTACCTGCCGCGCAACTACGGCTACAACGGCATCATAACATCGGGCAGCGTGGCCGTCAGCATGAACAAGGAGCAGTGGATCGACTGCGGCACCTTCCGCTGGGACCGCGATGCAATGGTGAAGGAGATAAACCTCGACGGCAAGCAAGCCCGCTATATCAAGCTCAATGTCAGCAGCGCCTATGGCGACTTCGGCTCAGGACAGGATATCTATATCTTCCGTCAGCCCGGCAGCAGCTACTACATCCCCGGCGACATCAACAACGATGGTGTGCTGGACGAGAACGACCTTACTTCCTATATGAACTACACCGGTCTGCGCCAAGGTGATGGCGACTTTGAGGGCTATGTCAGCAACGGCGACATCAATGGCAACGGACTTATCGATGCTTACGACATCAGCAACGCCGCCGCCGGCATGATGCCGGAGTCGGTGTCTAAATCCAGTTTGAGTGGTAAGATTGTGGTGGAGACAAACAAGACTACCTATAAGGCTGGTGAAGAAGTGGTAGTGACCGTGAAGGGTAGTGGGCTGAATGATGTCAATGCCTTCAGCCTTGCCCTGCCATATTCGGACCAGCAGCTGCAGTATATCTCCACCGAGGCACTGGGTGCCAAGAATCTGCGCAACTTTACTCGCGACCGACTGCATACCAACGGTCAGAAGGGACTGTATGTCACCTTTGTGGGAGTCGGCGAGACAGAACCTCTCAGCGGTGACCAGACTCTCTGTACCATTTGCTTCAAGGCAAAGACTGCAGGGGCCGTAAAGATGGAAGCCCGCGACATCATCCTGGTGGATAAGCAGTTGTACTCTGTGACAAACTAATTCCTAACTCCTAACTCTTAACTCCTAACTCTTAACTCCCGATATGCCTTCACAATTGACATTCAGCTACGGCAAGACACTGACACTTTGTATCAGTGCTCGCAACAATGAGTTGCAACTAAAGGAGCAGCTGCAGAAGCTGGCGCTCCTTGATGCCAATGTGCTTGAGCGTATAGAGATAATCGTCGTTGACAACGACTCCACCGACGGCACTTCTAACATGGTTAAGCTCTTTGAGGGCAGGGTGCCATTCCACTATGTCAGCAATACGGAGAACCTGAGTCAGGACAATAGTTTCACCTTTACCCTCAACCAAGGTATTGCGTCGCGCAGCAAGTATATATGGTTGCTCGATGCACGCAATGTCATCCGTGTAGGTCACTTCGGTGCGCTGCTTGACGTATTGGAGAGCAATGAGGTGGGGCTTGTGCATCTAGTGTCAAACGACAATGCCAAGAAGCCGATGGTGCAGTATGTGGATGCCGACGACTTCTTGCAGTCGGTGTCTATGGGCATTATTGAGGTCAGCCGCAATATTCTGCGCACAGACATGATTCGCGGCTACAACCCCAGAGAGTTCGGCGCAGGCTCTGGCATTCCTGCTGTGCCGCTGCTATTGCATATCGTGCTTGCTGCCAAGCAGAACTTTATCTATAACCCCACACTCTTTGAGGATGGAGGTATCGACTATGTGGCCGAAGTCAACGACCCCGTGCGCAGCTATGTAAAGAATCTGCTGGCTGTGTACGACCACTATGAAGACAAGCCTACCCCCATTTCGCCTTACACCACGATGAAGATGAAGAGCCGCGTAAGCGACTTCATGTTCCCCCTGATATTCCGTCTGTTTGTGCTTCGTCGCAGTATCAAGGGCATAGAGGGCAAGGTGAGTCGTAGCACTGTAAAGCAGAATCTTGGTTTCCGCCCCGTGGTGTCGGCTCTCAAGCGTTGTGTATCGCCAAAGTTGTGGGGACGTGTGTTCCGCTTCTTGGGCAGAGTGCTGCGTAAGCTTATCACCTTTATCGTAGGCATCATTGTGGTGCTTGTGTGCAACACTGTGGTCACCAAGGCTTGGAACAGGTTTAAGAAAAACCTCACCACCTTCCGTTTCCGCCACCGCATGAAGGTGGGGCGCGGTTGTGTCGTGGAGGGCCCTGTCTTCACCGACGGCAACAGATATATTACTATTGGCACCAACTTCTGCGCCAAGCCTGGCATGCATTTGGAGTGTATCAATACTGGCAATTACACCCCCAAACTGATAATCGGTGACGATGTCAATATGGAGCGTAATGTGCGTATCAATGCTATCCGCGAGGTGAAGATAGGCAACAATGTCAAGATTGGCGCAAATGTGCTTATAACCGACTACCAGTTTGGCAAGACCGACAGCGAGACATTGCGTCTGGTGCCTGCTGACCGCGACCTTAATACCCGTGGCCCCGTGCATATAGAAGACAATGTGCTTATTGGACCGCGAGCCATCATCCTGCCCGGCGTAACCGTAGGCAAGGGTGCGGTCATCGGCGCGGGCTCTGTGGTTACTCGCAATGTGCAGCCATATAGCGTGGTAGTCGGCACTCCAGCAAGAATCAAAAACCATTAAAAATACAGCATTATGAAAAAATCATTACTTCTAATCTTAGTGGCCTTAATGGTCAATGTTGCAGGCATTGTCAATGCCGATACCGTTGTCACCAACACGGTCAATCCCAAGGACCTCTCTGCTTACGATGGGCAGACTGTTGACCTTACCATCTATCGCTATATCTACAAGGGATGGAACACCATCTGCTTGCCCGTTTCGCTAACCGAAGCAGAGATCAACGAAATCTTCGGTGCTGACTGCCGTCTGGAGACTCTCGTGGGTGTGGAGAACAATGGCACCGCCACCAAGCTCAATTTCAAGGATGTGAAGCGCGACGGCCTCAAAGCCAAGACTCCTTACATCCTCTATTCCACCCAGTCCAGCGGTGTGCGCACCATCCAACTCAAGGAGGCAAACATCACTATCGGCGAGGCAGAGCTTACCTTTGAGGATAACACTGGCACCACCGTACAGTTCTCTGGCGCCACTGAGAAGCAGACCACCGAGGGCATGTATGGCATCATTGCCAAGGACAATGCCACAGCTGCTTTTGTCAATGCCAGCCAGGTGCCGCAGATTTATCCGTCGCGCTGCTACATCAAGCTCAACGGCGGCGAACTGACACAGCTCCTCACCTCCAATCACCTCGACTACGACGATATTACTGGTGTAGAGGCTGCCGTAGCCGCTGCTGATGATGTGTCAGTGGATGTGTATAATATCTCCGGCGTAAAGATTGCCACGGGTGTAGCTCCTGCCGATCTGACCAAGCTGCCCAAGGGTGTTTATGTCGTTAAGGGACAGAAGATTTGGGTGAAGTAAGGACATGACAGACTCTATGGAAAAAGACCCTAAGCAGTTTTTGATTGATAATCTCCGCTGCGTGCCCGACTTCCCGACTAAGGGCATTAACTTCCGCGACATCACTTCGTGGTTTATCAATCCTGAGTGTATAGATGTGATGACCGACATGCTCGTCAGCCACTACAAAGACGAGGGCATCACCAAGATAGTCGGTCTCGAGTCTCGCGGATTTCTCATGGGTTCTATCTTGAGCAAGGAACTCCACGCAGGCTTTGTCCTGGCGCGTAAGCCCGGCAAGTTGCCCACGGCCACAATCCGTGAAACCTACCAAAAGGAGTACGGCACCGATACACTTGAGATAGCCCGCGATGCCATTACCCCTCACGATGTGGTGCTGATCCACGACGACCTCCTTGCCACCGGTGGCACAGCCATCGCTGCCTACAATCTGGTCAGGAAGTTCCATCCTCGCAGGATACTGCTCTCTTTTCTCATCGAGATAACCGACGAGGGGTTGCATGGACGTGATGCCTTCCCCGAAGGAGTGCCGCTCAACACGCTCGTTACCGTCTAAGGAGAAACATCATATACTTTTTCCACTTTTTTGCGAGTTTTGGAAGATAATGTGTAAAAATAATAAAAAAAGTGCTCAAATATTTGTTCGTTAAATTTTAATGTTATATATTTGCACAGCAAAAGTGGCGGAATTTGGATCCAAGACTTTTCAACTTAACGATATTTAAAAACTAAAAACATTTATAATTATGAAGAAGATTTTACTTTCAATGTGCGTTATGCTGGCTGCTGTAGCTGGTCAGGCTTTCGCATCTGGTGACAACGATGTTACCGGCAACAAGCGTTTTACTGTATCTGTTAGTACTGGCGAAGGTGGCCAGATTGAGATTGAGGGTACTGGTGCAGTATCTCAGAACTCTGTAGCTACCGCTACTATCAACACTGGTGAGGATGTAGTGCTCGTTATCACTCCCGATGAGGGTTATGAGCTCGCTACTCTGTTGGTTGACGGCGCTGACGTGCTGGCCGACGTTTCCGAGGAGGGCACCTACACCATCGCTGCTATCAGCAAGAACATGTCTGTAAGCGCTACCTTCCAGGAGAAGGCAGAGCCCGTTAAGCAAGGTGATGTTAATGGTGACGGCAATGTTAATACTGCCGATGTAGTAGCCGTTTACACCTTCATCGAGAAGGGCGAGACAGAGAGCGGCTTTTCACGTGACAGAGCTAACGTTAATGGTGACGGAAGTGTTAACACCGCTGACGTAGTAGCTATCTACACCATCATTATCAATGGTAGCCTCGAATAATTAAGAGAAAGCAATATGCAAGCCGTCTCGTTCAACGAGGCGGCTTGTTTTTTTGTGTATTAAAAAAAAAGTATTACCTTTGCAGCCGTTATTATAATAAATAAGGTACGTATGCGCGCGATGAGTAGATGGTTGTTGATGCTTGTGCTGGTGTTTGCCGGTGCAATTGCTGCCATGGCGCAGGGTGAGCTTCTTCAAGACCTGCGTCAGAAGGATGCTGCTCTCACCTCTCGTCAGCGTGCCCTCAAGGATAGCCTTGGCGCTGTGGTGAGTAGTGACATGCTCAGCCATGCTGCCGATAGTCGTATGTCCACCGACAGCCTCCAGGAGGACCGCCTGCAGGTGAGCCTCCTCACCTGTGGATCGGGCCGCGCCATCTATGAGTACTACGGCCACACGGCAATACGTGTTAAGCGTTTGTCCGCCCCCGCCGACCTTGACTGGACCTTCAACTACGGAGTCTTTGACTTCAACTCCGGCAATTTTGCATTGCGCTTTGCTTTGGGCCACACCGACTATATCTGTGCCATGCAGCCCACCGAGCTCTTCCTTGAGCAGTATCGCCGCAGTGGCCAGTATGTAGAGGAGCAAGTGCTCAATGTCTCGGCGGCTGAGGCCCAGCGGCTGCTCAATGCTCTGACACTCAACTGCCAGCCCGACCATTGTGTTTATCGCTACAATGTCTTCTTCGACAACTGTGCCACTCGTGTCCGCGACAAGATAGAGGAGTGTCTCGACGGCAAGCTCCGCTACCCCGAGCGCCCCACCGAGCGCAGTCTGCGTGATGCAGTCCATTTCTATTGCCGCAACCATCCGTGGGCGATGTTTGGGCAAGACCTACTGCTGGGCAGTGAGGCCGACATCCCTGCCACGGGTCGTGAGCTGGAGTTTGCTCCGCTGATAATGCAGCAAGACTTCACCAACACAGTGATAATTGATCCCACAGGTACCCTGCACCTCTTTGCCGGGGAGAAGCATCGCCTTGTTGACTTGCCTCCCATCGTAGAGCGAGCCTCTATCTTGCTGTCGCCATTGGCTATAGCTATATATCTTCTTATCGCAGTGTTGGTGCTCGCCACATTTGAGTGGCGTCGCGGTCGTATCGTTTGGCCTGTCGATACAGTCCTGCTCCTTCTGCAGGGATTGGCAGGCATATTGGTGGCATTCCTATTCTTCTTCTCCACCCATCCCACCGTGGGCAGCAACTGGCTCCTATGGGTACTCAATCCACTGCCGCTTGTCGGCCTCTATTGGCAGATTAAGGGCGGCCGTCATCGTCGCTATTGGTACTACCATGCTGTGGCCCTAGCAGTGTTGGCAGTGTTTATGCTAGCCTTGCCCGCCATTCCTCAGTATGTCAGTCCTGCCACCAAACTGTTGCTGCTTGTGCTGCTCCTGCGCAGCCTCGTCAATGTGTTGGTGGCCATCAAGATTCGCAAGAGCAACGCTCCGGCTTCTGATCCCAATGATCAAAGCTCAATGGTCAATGGCCAATCGTCAATGACCAAATCCTCCATTGCCCCCCTCGTACTCACGGGAGTCTTTGTCATTCCCATTAGTGCGATAAGCTCTCCTCTTTCCGGAGGGGTAGTGCCGTTTGGCGGCGAGGGAGTGGGAGCCGTTCCTCGCGTAGTAGTCAATGTGACTATCGACGGTCTGCGCAGCGATTTGCTCGATGCTTATATGCCTCTATTCGGAGAGGGTGGTTTCCGCCTGCTCATGGAGCAGGGCTGCGTGCTTCCCAATGTCGCGTATCCCAACTATGAGCCCAATCGCGCGTCCTCCATAGCTACCCTTGCTACAGGTACTGTGCCTTACGACCACGGCATCATCGACCTCCAGTGGCTTGACCGTAGCACCCTGCGCCCCACCTATTGCGTGGAGGATACCCGTCAGCGTGGTATCAACACTACCGAGCAACTCTCTCCTCGCAATGTGCAGGTCTCTACTATCGGCGACGAACTCAAGGTAGCCTCTGAGGGTAAGGCGCTCGTCTATAGCTTCGCCCCCTATGCCGATGCCGCTATTCTCAGCGCAGGCCATGCTGCCGATGGCGCCTATTGGATTGATAAGACTAGCGGCCTATGGGCCGGCACTACATACTACGGCGCACAGCTCCCTTCGTGGATTTCTGCCGTCAATACTAATCCCGTGGGCCTTGCTCTCAATGAGCGTGTGGGCAGCATGGCGCAGTCCTGCTTCCGCTACACTACTCTTGGCAACGATGAGGTGCCCGACTATCTCGCTGTCACCCTCACAGCCCTCGACCCGGATCTTGAGAAAGAGGATATTTATCTACAGCTTGACCGCATGGTCGCCAACCTCATCTCCACCGCCGAGCAAAGCGTGGGGCAGGGCAACACACTCTTCGTGCTCACCTCCACTGCGACGGCAGAGCCTGAGACCACCGACCTTGAGGCTTATCGCATCCCTACCGGCAACTTCTATATCGATCGCACGGCCAATCTGCTCAATATGATGCTCATTGCCCTATACGGACAGGGCAACTATATTGAGACCACCTACGGTAACCAGATATACCTCAATCATAAGCTTATCGAGCAGCGTCAGCTCTCCTTCGGTGAGGTGCTCGACCGCTGTCAGGAGCTTCTTCTGCAGTCAGAGGGAGTCAAGGACGCCTATTCCGCGCAGCGACTGCTGCTCGGATCGTGGACACCCGATATCGACCGCATACGCAATAGCTACAACCCCCGCCTCTCAGGCGACATTATGGTGCAGGTAGCTCCGGGATGGCATCTCGCCAACGAGACCACTGGCTTCACCAAGCTCGTACGCGAGGCTCACATCAGTTTCCCCATCATCTTCTACGGCGCGGGCGTAGCCCATAAAGTCATTGGTGACCCCGTTACCGCCGACCGCATAGCGCCTACACTCTCCGGCGCCATGTGCATACGCGCCCCCAACGCATGCAAATCACTCCCCATCGAGATAAAGAATTAAAAGAATAGTAAAATAAAATAGTAAATATTCAAATCGTAATTACCATCATGAGT
>JAFZUB010000112.1 GCA_017618515.1 Bacteroidaceae bacterium | reverse complement strand
TCTAGTAATCAAGACGGAGTATCACACCGGCACACGCTACTGGTGGGTCTTCCTGCTGGTCGGCATTGCCGCCGCCATTGCAGCCCTTTTGATAAAAAGCGCTCTGCTTTCCTGCGTGCTCGGTGTCTTCGCCTTCTGCTGCTGGTGGAGCATCAAGGAATTGTTTGAGCAGCGCAAACGAGTCGAGAAAGGGTGGTTTCCCAAGAAGAACAACAAATAAACAACTGCCCTCCTTCTATTATTTTTAGAGCGTCCTATTATTTTTTAGAGCGTCGGTGTGAAAACTTTGAGCATCGGCGCCAGATTTTAGCACACTCTCGCTGAATTTTAGCCCAATGTCATTGAATTTAAACCCAATGTCGCTGAATTTTAGCGCGACTTCGTGTAATTCTTCCCGCGAAAGTGATAATTAATTTCCGCGGAAGTAATGTATCATTTCCGCCGAAATAAAGTATAATTTCGGCGGAAAGACTTGGAGGAACTCGCACTTTTTTGTAACTTTGTCGCACTAAAATTCAACGAAGTCGGGCTTTGTTGACACGAGATCGCTACTTGATAGCACGAACTCGCGCTTTGATGACACGAAGTCGCTCGTTGTCGATGCAATGCATTCACAATAACCAATAGACAATAAACCATAAACTATAATCTTTAAACTTTAACTATAAACTTTAAAATAAAAATACTATGCCTACGATTAGTTGTTTACTTAGAAAGGCGAGCGGTGCGCTCCAGGACAAAGATGCTATTTATGTGGAGCCGCTAAACTACAGCACCATTAAAGCGAAATCCCTCCTGACTCATTTGCAAAAAAGACTTCAACTAGATAGCGGTCAGGTGCAGGCGGTGATATCCGGTTTAGTGAAGCAGATGATTGTTTTCCTGCAGATTGGCCACAAGGTGGAGGTGCCCGGCCTCGGCATCTTCTCGCTCAAGATGAAGGGCGACGTGATACGCGACAGCGAAGGAGTGCTGCAGATTGATAACGCGAGGTATGGGGGCATCCATTTCTCGCCATGCAAAACATTTAGGGAAAATTTGTGGGACACCAAGTTTAGCTTGTTTTCCCACAATGTACTGATGAGTTATACGCTGAATGAAGACTTGATTCTTGAGATTGCCCGCGAGTTGTGTGAAGAAAACGGTTTCTTCCTCGCCAAGGAATTCGCCGCCAGAGCTGTTGTGTCCTATTCCTATACCTGCAAAAAACTGAACGAACTTGTCGCCGCAGGCAAGGTATTGCGACGTTGCAGTGGCCGACTGAAAATCTACACTATGCCTAAGTAGGTTTTTTAATGTTTCTGCCTGCAAAATGTAGCGCGTATTCGGAAAATGTTGTACCTTCGCAGTTAAAACAAGAAAGACCAAATTATGCTAGACTGGGAAAAGAGATATTATGACATAGCAAGCTGCAACGGAGAAGCAGGGCGCAAGCCCGTGGTGGGCATCACCGCCAATTTCGGTGAATATGGCAGTCAGCTGGCTGAGGCATACTACGAAAGTGTGCGTATGGCGGGCGGTGTGCCAGTAGTGGTGCCTGCCAGCGAGAGCATAGCCGAACTCGACGATGTGCTCCTGCGGCTAGATGCCCTGGTGCTCAGTGGCGGCGGCGATATCGACCCGCTACTCATTGGCGCTGAGCCCGAGCCAGGACTCAGCGGCAGCTGCCCAAAACGGGACATGCAGGAGCTGGTGCTCATACGCCGCGCCCTTGACAAGCAGATGCCTGTGCTCGGCATCTGTCGCGGATGCCAGGTAATGGCAGCTGCACTCGGGGGAGAGCTGGTACAGGACATTGAGAGATATAAAGAGAACAAAGAACAGAGAATAATTGTCAAGCACTCGCAGGAGGAGGAGCGCCACATAGCCACTCATAGTGTCAACATAGAGGGCGACACGATGCTGCACTCCATCTTCGGGTGCGACAAGATAGAGGTCAACTCGTTCCACCATCAGGCGGTGGCTGAGCCCGGCAAGGGCATGAGGGTCGCCGCCCTGAGTGACGACGGCATCATTGAGGCCATAGAGAGCACAGAATATAAGTCTGTCATCGGTGTGCAGTGGCACCCCGAGAGTTTCTTCTGTCTGAAAGAGGACAAGATGTTGCCGCTCTTCCAGTGGCTGGTGAGCGAAGCGGCTGAATATCGTGCCGCACGTATCACCCATACAAAGGTGCTCACCCTTGACACACACTGCGACACGCCGATGTTCTTCCATGAGGATATTGACTTCGCGCGACGCGATGACCGCATTCTTGTCGACTCGGTAAAGATGCGCGACGGTGGTCTCGACGCCTCCATCATGGCTGCCTACTTGCCACAGGGAGAGCGCGACGAGGCCTCTCTCCTTGCTGCCACACGCAAGGCCGACGCCCTGCTCGACGGCATAGAGCAGCGCATCGCCTCCGCCCCCGGTGTGGGACTGGCAAACACTCCCGATGACCTGCGCCGCCTGAAGAGCGAGGGCAAGCTCGCCATTATGCGAGCCATAGAGAACGGCTACGCCATTGGCCGTGACCTAAGCAATGTTGAGCGTTTCCGCAAGCGCGGAGTGGTGTATATGACTCTATGCCACAACGGCGACAACGATATTTGTGACTCGGCGGCTCGCACCAACAACGAGCACGGCGGCCTCAGTGCCTTTGGCCGCGAGGTGGTCGGGGAGATGAATCGCGTAGGAATGATGGTTGACCTCTCTCATGGCGGAGTCCGCAGTTTCTACGACGCTCTCGAGGTATGCACAGCGCCCATCGTATGCAGCCACGCCTCTTGCCGCGCCCTGTGCGACCATCCACGCAACCTTGATGATGACCAGATGCGTGCTCTGGCCCGCAAGGGAGGGGTGATGCAGGTCACCCTCTATCCGGGCTTTTTGCGCAAGGACAGCGAGGCGACTATCCTCGACGCTATGGCTCACCTTGACCATGCCGTCAAGGTCATGGGTATAGACAGCGTGGGGCTCGGCACCGACTTCGACGGAGATGGCGGAGTGCCGGGACTGGCCAGTGCCTCGGAGCTAATCAACTTCACACGACAGCTGCTGCACAGGCGGTACAGCGTGAAGGACATCGCCAAGCTGTGGGGAGGCAACTTCCTCAGAGTAATGGACGAGTGTAGCAGACCCACCCCCTAACCCCCTCCCATGAAGGGAGAGAGGATAGTTTAGAGTTGAAAGTTTAGAGAAGATATTAATATATGAAAAGAATTGTTTATACGATAATCTGTAGTGCCGTCGCTTTCAGTCTTGCAAGCTGTGGCGGCAGCAAAGGCGCTGACGAGGCCACTCCTAAAGACACCGTGCAAATACCCGCCTTCAATGCTGACAGCGCCATGGCCAGCATAGAGACGCAATGCGCCTTCGGTCCGCGCACCCTTGGCAGTAAGGCCCACGCCGACTGCGCACAGTATATAGAAGATGTCTTCGCCGCCCTTGGCTGCGAAGTAAGCAGGCAAGAAGCCGACTTCACCCTTTACAACGGCCAGCGCTTCCACGGCTGCAACATCATCGCTTCCTACAAGCCCGATCTTGAAGAGCGCATACTGATCTGCACTCATTGGGACAGTCGCCCATGGGCTGACAATGACCCCGACCCTGCCAACCATCACAGCCCCGTGCCCGCAGCCAACGACGGAGCCAGCGGTGTCGCTGTTATGACAGAGATAGCACGTGTGCTCAGCCAGAACGCACCTACCATAGGAGTCGATTTTGTGTGCTTCGACGCCGAGGATGCTGGCCTCCCCGAGTGGGACACCACCTTTAAGGGCGACGAGCAGTCCACCTGGTGCTTGGGCTCACAGTATTGGGCAACTCATCCCCACCGCACAGATTTCCGCTTCGGCATCCTCTTGGATATGGTAGGAGGCAAAGGTGCCACTTTCTATAAAGAACTCTTCTCGCAGCGCTATGCCGACAGTGTCGTCACCCTCGTATGGGATGCCGCCAAGTCTGCAGGCTACAGCAGCCTCTTTCCCGATGAAAACGGAGGCGCCATCACCGATGACCACCTGCCCCTCAACCTCATAGCCGACATACCAACCATCGACATAATACCCTATTATCCTGGAATGGAGCACAGCTTCGGCTCCACATGGCACACCCTCAGTGATAATCCACAAAACATCGACCCCAACACACTCAAGGCTGTAGGCCAGACGCTCCTTCAGCTCATCTATACCTACTAGCAGACCCACCCCCAGCCCCTCCCATGAAGGGAGGGGAGCGGTTAGATGTTGCTTATATAGTTTAATAGCTTAATTGTAAATACATAATATGTCCATTAACGAAACACAAGATAATATAATAGCGGAATTCAATGAACTAGATGACTGGATGGACCGCTATCAGCTGCTCATAGACCTCGGCAGCGAGCAAGAGCCTCTGCCTGAGCAATGCAAGACCGAGAGCAACCTCATCGAAGGCTGCCAAAGCCGTGTATGGCTTGTGTGCGATGAGCATGACGGAGTGCTTACCTTCCGTGCTGAGAGCGATGCCCTCATCGTAAAAGGCATCGTCACTCTACTCATTCAGGTACTCTCCGGCCACACCGCTGACGAGATACTCTCCGCCGACCTATACTTCATCCATGCCATAGGCCTTGACGAGCATCTCTCACCCACGCGCTCCAATGGACTGTTGGCAATGCTGAGGCAGATGCGTATGTACGCGATGACGTATCAACACATAGGAGATCGCGACAATGGGTAAGGTCATCGGCACCGGGGAGACCGTCACGGACTTCATTATCCGCGACGGCAAGCCAGAAGATATGGTATGCGGCGGCTCATGCTACAATGCCATGATTTCAATTGGGCGGTGCGGTGTGAAAGCCGTCTTTATAGGCGAAACTGGCAACGACCGCCTCGGCCTACGCACTAGGCAGATGCTGGAGGAAAATGGTATAAGCGCAGAATATCTGGTGATGACCGAAGGTAAGAGGTCGCAGCTCTCATTGGCATTCCTCAACAAAAAGAACGATGCCGAGTATGTCTTCTACAAAGACCACGCATCTGACATATTCCCCACCCACCTTCCCAAGATAGAAGACGGCGATATCCTGATATACGGTTCCTTCTACGCCGTCAACCCGCTAATCCATACACAGCTCAGCGCCTTTGTGAGCAAGGTGCAGGAGGCAGGCGGCATAGTATATTATGACATCAACTTCCGCTCGTCCCACCTTGACGACCTCGACAAGGTGATGCCCAACATTCTTGACAACATGGGCAAAGCCAGCATAGTGCGCGGCTCGGACGAGGATTTCCATAACATCTTTGGGCTTGACAATAAGGAGGACATATATAATAAGGTACGACCGCTATGCCCCAATCTTATCATCACCCGCGGCAGCAATGAGGTCAGCCTGCTCACAGAACACTTGCAGAAAGACTATCCCGTGAAACCAGCCACTGTTGTCAGCACCGTAGGAGCCGGCGACAATTTCAACGCAGGCATCGTATGCGCACTGACAGCCGAGGGCATCGGTCGTGATGAACTCCGCTCACTGCCCGAGTGCAAATGGGACAAGCTTATCGCCACTGCCATGCAATTCTCGCGCGAGGTGTGTGCCACTACTCACAACTATATCAGCATAGCATCCGGCAGCGCATTCAAAGCCAACTATCTGTAACCGTACAGCACTATGAGAACATTTCATCAGCATACTCTCCCCAACGGACTGCGTCTTATCCACGAGCCTTCGCCCACCAATGTCGTCTATTGCGGTTATATCATAGCCGCCGGCACCCGTAATGAGGATGACCGCGACTCTGGCATGGCGCATTTCTGCGAACACATGACATTCAAGGGCACAGAGCGTCGCCGAGCCTGGCATGTACGCAACAACCTCGAACGTGTTGGCGGTGATCTCAACGCTTTCACAAATAAAGAGATTACAGTCTTTTACGCCACCGTGCAGCGCGACGATTTCCCCCGTGCTGTCGATCTGCTCAGCGACATAGTTTTTCATAGCGTCTATCCACAACACGAAATAGATAAAGAGGTAGAGGTCATCATTGATGAAATAGACAGCTACAACGACTCCCCCGCCGAGCTCATCTACGACGACTTCGAGGAGATGCTCTTCCGTTCTCACGGTCTTGGGCGCAACATCCTCGGCAAGGCAGAGCGTCTGCGCCAATACACCACCGCCGATGCCCTGCGTTTTACCCGCAAGTACTACGTCCCCAACAATGCCACATTCTTTGTCCTTGGCCAAGTCGATTTCGACAAAGTCGTCAGACAAGTAGAGCGTCATACCACCACTCTGCAGCGCAGCGACGTCAGCAAACCACTGATGCCCCTACCCCCTTACCATCCTGAGATGGCCGTTAGTGAGCGCGACACCCACCAAGCTCATGTCCTCATGGGCAACCGCGGTTACAGCATGAATCATGACGACCGTACAGCCCTCTTCTTGCTCAACAACATCCTTGGCGGTCCGGGCATGAATTCTCTCCTCAATGTCAGCCTGCGCGAGAAGCACGGTCTCGTCTATAATGCAGAGAGCAACACTTTTTGCTATCAGGACACAGGCGTATGGAGCGTCTATTTCGGCTGCGAAGAAGCCAAAGTTGAGCGATGCCGCCGCCTTGTCTGCCGCGAACTGGAAACACTTTGCAGCAGTCCCCTTAACGAACGTACACTTCAGATGGCCAAGAAGCAACTTACAGGTCAGATACTCATCGCTGGCGACAACTTTGAAAGCTATGCTCTCGCTCTCGGCAAGACCTACGCTCTCACCGGCCATCACCGCGATGTTGACCAGATATGCCAGCGCATCCGCGCCATCACTTCCGCCGACCTCATGCGCGTAGCGCAGAGTGTCTTCAACCCCGATAACCTAACAACACTTATCTTCCGATAAATGAGCAAACTAACACAACTCTATGCCGCCGCCCTCAACGGACTGCAAGCCATACCCGTGGAGGTAGAAGTACACTCCACCAATGGCATAAAGACATACCTTGTGGGACTTCCCGACAATGCCGTAAAAGAAAGTCTGGAACGCATCTCCGCAGCCATACAGAACACGCTCGGTCATATGCCGCCCTTTAAATACACCATCAACATGGCTCCTGCCGATATTCGCAAGGAGGGCACCGCATACGATCTTCCCTTAGCTGTGGCAATCCTTGCTGCCACAGGACGTATAGAATGTGATGAACTAAAGCAATATATGCTCGTAGGCGAGTTGGGCCTAGATGGGACCATACGCCCCATACACGGCGCACTGCCCATTGCTATCAAAGCTCGAGAGATGGGACTGAAAGGGCTCATCGTGCCAGAAGATAATATCAGGGAAGCTGCCGTAGTAAACAACCTTAAAGTCTATGGGGCAACAAATCTGGTAGAAGTCATCGACTTCCTCAATGGCAAGCCAGCTCTGCAGCCTATCGAGATAGATACCCGCAAGGAGTTTACCGACCATCAGGATGCCTTCGACTATGACTTCAGCGAGGTGAAAGGTCAGGAAAATGTCAAGCGTGCACTGGAGGTTGCAGCAGCAGGAAGCCACAATGTTCTTCTCGTAGGCAGCCCTGGCTGTGGCAAGTCCATGATGGCCAAGCGTCTGCCCTCCATCCTGCCGCCGCTCACCCTTAGCGAAAGTCTGGAAACAACGCAGATTCACTCTGTGGCAGGCATACTGAGCAAGGACGTCTCACTCATTGCACAGCGCCCCTTCCGTAGTCCACACCACACAGTGTCAGACGTAGCACTCATTGGCGGCGGCACCAACTTCAAACCCGGCGAAATCAGTCTCGCTCACAATGGAGTACTATTCCTCGACGAGCTGCCAGAGTTCTCCAAGAGTGTTTTGGAGACAATGCGACAGCCCTTGGAAGACCGCCATATTAGCATCTCGCGCGCCAAGTATAGCATTGATATCCCGTGCAGTTTCATGCTCGTAGCCAGCATGAACCCCTGCCCCTGCGGTTATTACAACCATCCCACCCACGCCTGCGTGTGCAATCCGGGACAGATACAAAAATACCTGGGTAAGATTTCAGGCCCGCTATTGGACCGTATCGATATTCAGGTTGAAGTAACACCCGTGCCCTTTGACGATCTCAACAAAGCACCCGCAGGCGAAAGCAGCGCTGCCATCCGTGAGCGCGTCATCAAGGCTAGAGCCATCCAGGCTGAGCGATTCAAAGACTATCCCTCCGTTCACTGCAATGCACAGATGCCCACTAAGTTGCTCAATAAGTTTGCACAACCCGATGCCACGGCAGCTCAACGCCTCCATGACGCTATGTTGCGCTACGACCTCTCGGCCCGCGCCTACGACCGCATCCTCAAAGTGGCGCGCACCATCGCCGACCTTGACGGCAGTCCCGACATACAGCTCCGCCATATCAACGAAGCCGTAGGCTATCGTAACCTTGACAGAGGCAACTGGGGAGAGAGAGGTATTTGATTTATCATGACTAACAAATAGGAACAGGAATGAAAGACATTACAAATCGCTCTCGGCAGATTATCCGTACCAGCGTCATCGGTATTGTGGCTAATGTGCTGCTGGCAGCATTCAAGGCCGTGGTGGGCATACTGGCCAGCAGTGTGGCTATCGTAATGGATGCCGTAAACAACTTGAGTGATGCGCTGTCGAGCATCATTACTATCGTCGGGACAAAACTCTCCGAGCGTCCTGCCGACCGTAAGCATCCCTTCGGCTTTGGACGCGTGGAATATTTCAGCGCCATCATCATTGCTGTCATTGTTCTCATTGCAGGTGTAACATCGTTTATTGAGTCAGTCAAGAAGATATTTGAGCCTACCCAGCCTGAATACACAACCGTTACGTTAGTGGTAATCATTGTGGCCATCGTGGTAAAGCTGGTGCTGGGGCGCTATGTCAAGCAGCAGGGCAAAAGGCTAAAGAGCGACGCACTGATTGCCTCCGGCTCAGATGCCCTCTTTGATGCCATAATTACATTGGCCACACTGGTGTCGGCAGGCATTATGCTCCTATGGAATGTGTCAATCGACGGTTTTCTGGGCGCGCTCATCTCACTGGTTATCATCAAGGCCGGTATCGAGATGTTGGCTTCGCCTGTGAATGAACTGCTGGGTGCAAGAATATCCCCAGAGCTGGTTCACGACATTATGAAAGAAGTGGGAGCCTTTGAGGGCGTTCACGGAGTGTTTGACATCATACTGCACAACTATGGTCCCAATGTATTG
>JAFZUB010000111.1 GCA_017618515.1 Bacteroidaceae bacterium | reverse complement strand
CGCCATCCATTCCTGATCGTGGCGAAGCACCTGCTGGTTGGTCTGGCTGAATGCGCTACGGCAGAACGACAAGTAATATATGGCATCGAGCAGATTGGTCTTCCCTACCCCATTGCTACCCACGAAGCAATTAAGTTTCGGCGACAGCAGGAGGTCAGCCTGCTCTATGTTGCGATAATTGTTTACTGCCAGAGTCTTGAGTATCATAGTGCGAAGTTACGATTTTTTCGGCAAATGGCTATGCCTACGACTCACAAAATAATACATCCATACGAATATCTGTAGGCTCAGTGGGCACATGCGGCACTAGCTGGAAGGGATAGCAGACTCCCACCTTATATACTGCGGGAGGCAGCAACTCTGCAAACAGACGGTCGTAATATCCACGACCACGGCCAAGACGATTGCCCTCCTTGTCGAAAGCCAGGCCCGGTACTATTACAAGGTCCACAGCGGCATAGTCGTCAAACTCGGGCGTGCAGGGCTCCATTATTCCATACGCTCCCTGCTTCACCGAGAGGATGCTTGTATAAGGATGCAAAGTCAGACTGTCGCCCACCACCTTGGGAAGGAGTATCGTCTTCTTGTCCGCCCAGCGCTGCACAAAGTCATGGGTGAACAGCTCGTCATCAAGCGAATAGTATGCCAATACGACCTTCGCCTCAAGAAACTGAGGCAACTGCTCCACCTTACGGAGTATCTGCTCTGACAACACATGCTGCTCCAGCAATGGAGTAGCTCGCATAAACGTGCGCTTAGCTTCGCGAATGCTTTTACGTAATTCTGACTTTAACATATATCACTTCTGTTGCCGGAAATGCTTGATAAGACTGTATGCAGTGTAGAGCCCCAATTCGCCTGCCTTGCTGAGGTCTTGCAACGCAGCCATCTTGTCGCCTTTTAGCGCACGGTCGAGGCCACGGTTGTAGTATGCTTCTGCCAATGTGGGATTGAGTTCTATAGCTTTAGTGTAGGCAGTCTCTGCCTTGTCAATATTGCCGCTAAGCGAATAGGTACAGCCCTCATTATATAGCTTATGTGCTTCGTCTAGCTGCTCACCCTCAGGCGCAGTGTAGGCCGGCTGATGCACAGCCTCCACCTCGCGGTTTTGTACGCGCCCTCTATACTCAGACGCGTAGAGCGGCACCACATTCTCTTCGCTGTCATCTACAAGCTTATCATAGTCATCAATGTCGGCCTCGTCCTCATGGCGAGTGACGGAGTCGAGCGGACTGCTATACGCTTTCTTATGGTAGGCCTCATTGAGGCGTATCTGCATAGCCTTACGCTCATCGGCATCGGAGCGCTTGTTATCACCGATACGAGCATAGCAATAGGCACGGTTAACATACGCGCCAGCAAAATCGGGATAGTCTTTCAGCACAGTGGTGTAGTCGCTGATAGCGCGTCGGTAGTTGCCCGTCTGCTGCGAGAGGATGGCGCGGTTGTAGAGCGCCAGACGGTCGGAGGGACGCTTGTTGAGCACAAAGTCAAAGTCCTCGATAGCCAAATTGTTCTCTCCCACCTGCATACGCAGTAAGGCACGGTTATAGTGGCCGAGATAGCTCTCAGGCATCAGCTCCAGCGCGGTGTTGTAGTCGTCCATCGCACCGCGCAGATTACGCTGCTGATAGCGAGCCAAGGCGCGATTGATATAGAAGCCGCCCTGCTTGGGGCTAAGCGTAATAGCACGGTCATAGTAGCTCTCGCTCTGCTCATACATCTGCCGTTGCAGACTGAGCGTAGCCTTGGCGGAGATGGCATCCACGCTCTGGCTATCCTTGGCAATGGCAATGTCAAGCATAGAGTCAGCCTTCAGAGTGTCGGCACGACTCAGGGCTGTCTGCGCCTTGAGCATATAGCATCGACTAAAGTCGGGCCAACGCACGGCCATCGTGTCGAGCAACGAGTCGGCAGCCTCATAGCGCTTAAGTTGGTTGAGGCACAGCGCGGCATTGAACCATACGTCGCGATCCTTGTCGCCACGCTCGGTGATAAGTGTATGGTAGTCAGCTGCAGCGCCCTCAAAGTTGTCGGTGCGGATATAGTTGATGGCACGCAGGCGATAAACCTCGCCTATATAGGGATCGCAGCCTATTGAGAGCGAGCAGTCGCCGATAGCGCCATAATAGTCGCCAAGGTAATACTTGGCAACGGCACGATAGTAATATGGTTCGTAAAGGAAAGGCTTGGCATTGATAGCCTGATTGAAGTATTGGATTGAGAGCACGTAGTCCTCATAGTAGAGCGCGTTCTGTCCTATGCGGATTACGCCCTCCACATTTGTTTGCGCCTTTGCACACAAGGTCAGAAGCAAACAAACAAGTCCGACAAAGAAACGCCTCATTCCCAACTTCAATTCTTAATTCCTAACTGTAAACTGCTAACTCTTGACTGTCTTAACTTTGTAGTGGCAGCGCGCCTTACCCTTGAGAAATGCCGTTAGCTTGCTTTTTATCATGCTACGGCGGAACGGACTGATGCGATCGGTGAAGACATGGCCTTCCAGATGGTCGTGCTCATGTTGCAGCACACGGGCAAGAAAACCGTCCACCCACTCATCGTGGGGCTGCAGTTCCTCGTCGTAGTACTGAATGCGCACACGCTTGGGGCGCGTCACCTCCTCGGAGATGCCCGGCAGGCTGAGACAGCCCTCGCTCATAGTCTCGGTCTCCTCGGAGGCATCAACTATGTGACCATTGATATAGGCATGGCGAAAGTCTTTATATTCAGGCAGATCCTCAGCCAGCATGCTCAGGTCAACCACCACCACGCGGATGGCTTTGCCTATCTGAGGTGCGGCGAGACCCACGCCCTCCGACACTTCCAAAGTGGCATACATGTCGGCAATGAGAGGCTCAAGCACTTCTTTGTTAAGTTCCACATCCTCTGCCACCTTGCGCAGCACAGGCTGACCGTATATATAAATAGGTAAAATCATTGTTTGTTTAATTAAGGAGAAAGGGGTATAGGAGTAAGGGATTATCTTTGCGACTCCATATACGACTGCAAGATTATCGTCGCGCTAATCTCGTCCACAAGAGCCTTGTTGCGGCGCGCCATCTTGCCGAGCCCAGCGTCAATCATGGTGCGCTGAGCCATCACCGAAGTAAAGCGCTCGTCGCACTCTACAATGGGAATCTCAGGATAGCTCTCGCGCCAGCGACTGACAAACGGAAGAATGTTGCGCTGGTTGTCCGACGGCTGGCCGTTCATCTGCACAGGCATGCCCACCACAATCTTGTCAACCGCCTCGCGGCTGACATAATCGGTGAGAAACTCCCACAGTTTCGCAGTGTCCACCGTGGTAAGACCATTGGCGATAATCTGCGCGGGGTCGGTTACCGCCAGCCCCGTGCGTTTCTTGCCGTAGTCGATAGACAGGATTCTGCCCATCAGCGACCGCCCCTCCTGAAGAGCGACACCACTGCCGATGCCATCTTGTAAGCATACACCGCGCGCGTAGCAATACGGAACGCAGTCTTAAAGCCTTGCCACGGCATAAGCGTAGGCATCAGCGCCGACGGGTTTGTCAGCAGGCGCAACTCATCCTGCACGCCAGCCTTCTCGGCAGCTATCTGACGAGCAACCTCAGCCTTACGACGGCGAATATCGCGCAATGTATATTTCTGCCTGCCCATAGCCTTAGTCTTTTTCGTCTTTAGACTTACCGTCGAGGTCCTCCAGCAGCAGAGTAGCCAAAAATCCCGCAATAGGATTGGCTATCCAACGCTTGCGGTTGAGCCACACCACGATGCCCAGCAACAGATAGAACGCTGCCACAATGCAATGGCCTGCAGCCACACTGCCGGTCCACTCAGCCAACTGCGCACTAACGGCCAGCGAGCCGAAGATAAGCACCAGTGAAGCTAGCAGCAATACGATACCGCCGGCAAGCAACACCGTAAGCAGCACCGTAAGCTTCTCAGCCAGTGTGAGCATCACAAAGTCGCGCTGCAAGTGCAGGTAGCGCTTGACGCCGCCTATCAGTCTATGTATCGCAGACTTCTCCACGGCACCCTGCTATTCTGCGCTCTGAAGCTCGTCGGCGATATCGTCAACAAGGCTGTCCATCTCCTTCTTGTTCAGCTTGATGCCACGGTTGCGTACAGCCTCAGCAATCTTAGCACGAAGGTCAGAGCCTTTCTCAGGAGCAAACAGCAGACCGCAAGCTGCTCCAATCACAGCGCCGCCAAGCACAGCGGCAAATACACCTATACCTTTCATGAATAGTAAAGTTTATAAGGTTTATAAAACAGTTTCTTGTTTGCAAAATTAGCCACTTTTTCATAAAAACCAATATCCTAACACTAAAAACTTAATAATAAAGCATAAAATACATTAATATCGCGCTTTTAACCTTGCCAATTAAAAAGAAATCGCTAAATTTGTAGTCGGATTTTACAACAACGAAACTTTAAACCTCAAAACATACCGTAATGAACAAGACCAAAACATTTGCAGCCGTTGCGCTGAGCATGGTGCTCGCCATCAGCATGAGCTCATGCAAGTCAAAGGAGAGCCTCTACAAGAAAGCCTACGAGAAAGCACAGGCACAAAACGCCAACAACACGCAGGTAACTGAGGATCCCACCACCGTTAACGTTACCCCAGTGCAGCCCGCCACTCCCGTAACCACAACCACTACTACTACCCCCGTAACGCAGGACGACAATGTAAGCGTACGCTCCGAGGCCCTGCAGGTGGTTGACGGCGCAGGTCTCAAGGCCTACAGCGTAGTATGCGGTGCTTTCAGCCTGCAGGCTAACGCCACCGGACTGCAGCAAAAACTGAAGCAGAACGGATACCAGGCACAGATCGCCCTCAATCCCGAGCGCAAGCTCTACCGCGTGATCGCCGCCACCTTCGACACTAAGGCAGAGGCTATTCCCGCACTGCAGACACTGCGTCAGACATATCCCGACGCCTGGCTGCTCTACAAGAAGTAAACAACTTCAATACAAGGCTTAGAAAAAGCCGCCGTGCATCATCCGCAAGGATTGCACGGCGGTTTTCTGTATCCCAGAGCTTGTACGAACCAAGCCTCATGCTATATCCTCACGAGATAGCATTATAAATAATATAATATGGTACGCGCGCGAGGTCTAATGTCCCTTTGTGCAGCGCAGCGTAGATGGGCATAAAAAACTCCGCAAGCCTGAAAGCCTGCGGAGTTTTATTTGCGGGAGTAGTCTATGCTACTGGATTTCGAATCGGATGGGGAACTGGAACCACACCTTCACGGGCTTACCCTGCTGGCGTCCAGGAGTGAAGCGCGGCAGTGACTGCACAACGCGCTTTGCCTCACGGTCGCAGTAGGTATCGAGGCTCTTCAGAATCTGCACCTCACCCACGGAGCCGTTCTCATTAACCACGAAACGAAGCATTACGGTTCCCTGCACACCTTCCTCGAGGGATACGGCAGGATACTTGAGGTGGTCATGGATAAACTTCTGCAGCGCAGCTTCGCCGCCCGGGAATACAGGCATCTGCTCTACATAGGTAAACACCTTGGCCTCACCCTCACCGCCGCCGCCTGAGGCAACGTCACCGAGCTGCTTCTTGTCGCTCTTGATGTTGGTGGAGGTTTCATCGTTACCCTGGAAATTGAACTCACCCATCTTTGCGCGAGCCTCCTGGGCTTTCTGCTGTGCGATGAGCTCCTTATCTTCAGCCACGTTATCGGTAATCTCCGGCACGGTGAACTGGATGGACGATGCCATCTCGGTCACTGTCTCGGCAGGTGCCTCATCGGGCTTGTTCTCCTCTATCTGGATCTCGTCTTCCTCTTCCTCCTCAGCCTCAATATTGCTGAGCTCGGTCACCTGGTCGGAGCCAAGGCTCTCGACAGCGGAGGCAATTCCTGAAACGATGTAAGGAAGTGCGTAGGCAAAAGCCAACAGTATGAGCAATGCGATGAGAGCCTTGAGATTGCGCTTGCCGGTCTCAGCACGCAGCTCATAGGCGCCATAGCCCTTGTTGCGACCTTCGAAGAGAATGTCGTTCCAATTTTTGGAAAGGATATCTATCTTTGCCATATCTGCTATGCTTTATTTGGTTGTTGCCTTATAATTGTCCAGAGTAGCCTTATCTCCATCATCGATGGGCACGATAACGTACTTGCCGATGTTGCAGAGGCTCATTTCATCAAGTACCTCAATCAGGTTGTCATACGTAGAGCCGTCGCACGGCTTGATAAGAACCTGAGGAGTACCTTTCTCAGCTTTGGCCTCGTTGAACTTTTCGTCAAACTCAGCCTTGATAGCATCTTGCTGACCCTTTGCTGCACCTACTGCGGCATTGAGGCGGCCCTCATACTCCTTGCGGATTTTCTCTGCCTTCTCGTATGCGGGGTTGGCCTTCTTCAGCACTTCATGGAGGCTCTTGAGGTCACCCTTTGCATCCTTACTGAGGTAGAATACCTCGCGGATGTTCTGGGCGGCGTCAGCGGGCTTGCCTTTGTAGTAGAAGACACGGTCATTCTCGTCAAGGAGAATGGTGACGGCCTCCTTGGTGTCTACCTGACTTCGGTTTTTGTCCTCAGTCTTGTTGGTAGGCATGGCAATCTCCATGGTCTGCGGCTTTGCCAGTGTGGTACAGAGCATAAAGAAGGTCACAAGAAGCATCATCATGTCCACCATCGGCGTAAAGTCGACGCGGGCGTTCATTTTCTTTTGTTTGGTCTTCATTGTATTGTTCCTCCTTTATTCTGTGGGTCTTGCCTTGAGCTCGGTGAGCAGGTTATATCGGTTTTCCTGGATATCCTGCAGCGAGTTCATTACAAGCTTGATTGTACTGTAGGGCGTGCCTTTATCTGACTTGATGGCAATGCGGAGGTTGCGCTCGGTGGCGTCGGGATTTCCCTCCTTTGCCTTCTTGTTGATGTCATTATATATGGTACGCGCCTGCTTGATAATCTGCTTGAACTGGCTGTCGGTCGTGGCGTCGTCCTGCGTGCCACGG
>JAFZUB010000110.1 GCA_017618515.1 Bacteroidaceae bacterium | reverse complement strand
GATAGGCTGATGCCCTTTGCAAAGCATACATCCGCGTCGAAGCCTTCGCTGGACTTCTTCTATCGTTTCTACGAGTTTTTGGCCAAAGAGCAGTGGTTGGCACGCATGGGCAACGGCGCAGGTGGTCATGGCTACGCTGATTTATGGAACAACCCTGCGCTTGTCCGCATAGAGAATGGCGACATGTATGCCGGTCTGCGGATAAAACGACTGGAGAGTAGCGCGGCAGACGGCGTGGGCATAGACCTTATCACCTTCTCTATTCCCAAGGAGCAGCGCCAACGCGCAATCATCACTAACTTCCGCCTCGGCGATACTGTGCAGGTGTACGCCTATAAAGGCGAGGAACCAAATGTCACTCAGCAGTTTACGCTTAGGGCGAGGATAACCCACTTGACGCCCGACGAGGTGCATATAGTGCTCAACAATGCTCAGCGCAATATGGATGTTTTTGGTGGCGAAGATGCGCTCTTCGCAATGGAGCACGACCGCGTGGAGGCTGGCAACAGTCTGCTCGTTAGCGGATTGTATAGTTTGCTTACGTCTCCTCTTGAGGTGCAGGACCGTTTCTTCCTCCGCAATCTGGCGGAGCCTTCAGCAGAGGAAGCGCTGTGCGGTGAGTATGGTGCCTTCCGTGATTTAGTTGCTAAGGCTATGGCTGCCAAGGATTTGTTCTTGGTCATAGGCCCTCCCGGTTCGGGAAAGACATCTTGTGCCTTACGCTTCATGGTGGAAGAGGCGCTGCGCCGCAAGCCTGACAGTCGCCTCCTGCTGATGGCCTATACCAATCGTGCCGTGGATGAACTCTGTGCTATGCTTGATTGTGTCATTCGCGATTGCCCTGACCTGCTCAGCGATTATATGCGCCTGGGAATGGGCGAGAAGGTGAGTGAGAAGGTGAGCAGTGTAGGTGACGTGGACAGACTGTTAGCTGCCACGCGTGTGATGGTGGGCACCACCACAACCATGACGCAGCGTCAGCAGATATTGGGCAAGTTGCATTTTGATATCGCATTTGTAGACGAGGCTTCACAGATACTGGAGCCCTACTTGTTGCCGTTTTTCACACTGAGAACGATTGATAAGTTTGTCTTTGTAGGCGATCAGAAGCAGTTGCCGGCAGTCGTGATGCAAAACTATGATGAAGCTGTGATAACAGATACGACTCTCAATGATCTTGGATTGACCAATTGCGCATGCTCGGTGTTCGACCGCATGCTTCATCGCCTGATGGCTATGGGGCGCACCGACCTTTACATGCAGATAGGGTCGCAGGGGCGCATGCATCCCGACCTCTATGGCTTTGTCAACGCTAGTTTCTATCGTGGCTTGCTGCGCAGTGTGCCATTGAGCCATCAGCAGCGTAGCCTCCGTGATTTTTATGCGAACATCCCTAAAGAGGGTACAAATCTTATGCCGTGGCTGGCTGGAGAGCGTGTGCTGTTTGTGGACTGCAAACCCAGCGACAATGGCGTCAACGACAAGATTAACTCTGCTGAGGCAACCGTCGTGGCCCAGTGTCTGACTGATATTGCGGCGTTGTATGAAGCCAATGGCCGACAGCTGACAGCAGATGATGTGGGTGTCATCGTGCCTTATCGTAACCAGATAGCTATGGTGCGCTCTAAGTTGCATGAAAATGGGATACAGCATCTGGCCGACGCGACTATTGATACTGTGGAGCGCTACCAGGGCTCGCAGCGCGACATAATAATATATTCTTTTACCGTGCGCCACGCGGGACAACTTGGATTTCTTACCTCGTCCACTTATATCGAAGGCGAGGATGGCAGCAGTGAACCTTACCCTGTGGACCGCAAACTCAATGTGGCACTGACACGAGCACGTGAGCAAATGGTGCTCGTGGGTAATGCAGACTTGTTAAGGCGCAATCATCTCTTCGCTCGTATGATAGATGACATGACAGTCGTTACCTTGGGCAACAAGTGAGAAAAAATTAGGAAAACAATAGTATATTATTAAATAATGTGTGTAATTTGTGGCTCTATTCAGATAAAATGTTTATCTTTGCCCAATACTTTTGTAAAAGCGACCTTAATATTAATATCATAATCAAATTACAATCAATATGAAAAAGTTTTCATTTTTTGCTGCGAGCATCGCTCTGTGCTTGCTCGCCATGATGCCTCAGAGCATCAACGCTCAGCCCTACATGCAGACTAAGTGGCATTGGAACAAGGGTACCATCGAAACCGAAGTGCCTGTGCGCCCTGAGGGCCAGAAGCACGTGCTTGGCCTTGCCCGTCCTGCCGAGCCTATCGTCAGGGTGGCCTTTGTAGGTCTCGGTATGCGCGGCCCCGGTGCTGTGGAGCGCTTCACCCACATCAACGGTGTTAACATTGTTGCCCTTTGCGACTATGAGCCCGATCGCGTGGAGAAGTGCCAGAAGTACCTCACCAACGCTGGTCTCCCCAGAGCTGCTGCCTACACCGGCGAGAAGGGATATGAGGAGCTCTGCAAGCGCGAGGACATCAACCTCGTGTACGTGGCTACCGACTGGGACCACCACTTCCCTGTAGCTAAGTGCGCACTCGAGAATGGCAAGAACACAGCCATCGAGGTGCCCAGTGCCATGGACCTGGCTCAGTGCTGGGATCTCATCAATCTGGCCGAAGCTAAGCAGTTGCACTGCATGATTCTTGAGAACTGCTGCTACGACTGGTATGAGATGAACGCTCTCAACATGGCCCAGCATGGCATCTTTGGCGAGTTGCTGCGTGCTGAGGGTGCCTATATCCACAATCTCGATCCTTTCTGGGATTATTACTGGAAGAATCCCGATGGCTCTGACCCCGACAAGCTGGGATGGCGCATGAAGTTCAATAAGGAGTATCGTGGCGATGTGTATGCCACTCACGGCCTTGGCCCCGTAGCTCAGGCTCTCGACATACACCGCGGTGACCGTATCACCACCCTCGTGGCTATGGACACCAAGGCTGCGCACGGTAAGGAGTATGTGGAGAAGAAGACTGGCAAGCCCTGTCCTGAGTTCCGCAATGGTGACCACACCACCACCCTCATGCGCACAGAAGGCGGCAAGGTAATCGAGATACAGCACAATGTGATGAACCCGCAGCCCTACAATCGTCTGTATAAACTTATTGGCACCAAGGGCTATGCCACCAAGTATCCCGAGGAGCACTTCACACTCGACGAGAGCAGTCTCAAGGATGCTGGTGTGCCTGTTGTTGACAAGCTTGACGCCCACGGCTTTATGCCTGCCAAGCAGCAGCAAGAGTTGATGAAGACCTATGAGCATCCCATCCTGAAGAAATATGGTGCGGTGGCCAAGGAGGTCGGCGGTCACGGTGGCATGGACTTCGTAATGGATAGCCGCCTCGTTTACTGCTTGCAAAACGGTCTGCCTCTTGACATGGATGTCTATGACCTGGCTGAGTGGTGCTGCCTGGCAGAGCTAGGCACATTGTCGATGGACAACAACTGCGCTTCAGTGGCTGTGCCCGACTTTACTCGCGGTCACTGCTACGACCAGAAGGGCTATCGCCATACTTTTGCCACCCCCGAGCAGGAGGCTCAGACAGAGGCTATCGCCAAGGCTTACACCCAGACTCTCAAGACTGAGGGGTTGGATAAGGCCGAGAAGTTGCTGAAGAAACTTCTTAAGAAAGCAGCGAAGAACTAAAAAATAATGCCATTACACGCTTTTTTTAGTTTTTTTTTGCCAGATATTGTGCTCACTATCAAAAAATGTGTTAAAATTGCACACAAAAATCATGAGTTATGAGTTTGATCAAGCAATTTTTTAACAAGTTATTTGGTGCCGCGATGATACTTATCGTGACCGGTATCGCTTTGGTCGCCTGTCAAGACAAGGTTGACGAGTCAAACATGTACACATTCACGGGACAGCTTATGTCTGACTATCTGGAGGAGGACGAGGCCTTGTCTGACTTCCTCTATCTCGTGAAGCGAGTTAGACTCAGCGATGTATCCGAGTCAACTGTATATGACCTGCTCTCAGCACGCGGCAATTTCACTTGCTTCGCACCCAGCAACGATGCGATACAGCAATACTTGGACTCCCTCTACAGCACTCCGGGTTATGATGTGACTCTCACTCCCGACTCCACGGCTGAGTTCATCGTCAACAACTGTCTCATCGACCACGAGAACAGCCCCGCACTGCTCAGCACAGAGTTCATGGAGGGTACCATCGAGACACAGTCGTTTGCCGGACGTTTCGTGACGATTAACTTCGACACTATTACCGGTGGACGTACCGCTGTCTATATCGACAAGTATTCCCGCATCACCGCCAGCGATATCGAGGTTGAGAATGGCGTGGTTCACAAGGTCAACAAGGTAGTGGCTCCCACCACCTCTTCGCTCAGCTCGCTCATTGAGTCTACCGAAAATCTGCAGGTGTTCTCCAATCTGCTCAAGGTAACGGGCTATAGCGAGGTGCTCAATGCGCCCTTCCGCGATATGAACTATGAGAAGAACCATCCTGAGACAGGACTTGGCTGTCCCACTGAGACCGGCGATTCTCCTGTGCCTACCCCCGCTCATCGTGATAGCGGCTTCACTGCTTTCGTAGAGGCCGACAGTCTCTTCGAGCAGGCCTTTGGTATTACTCTTGAGAAGGAGAATGGTCTTATCCTCAACTGGGACGAGGTATTCCCTGTTATAGAGCAGAAGTGTAAGGAGTTCTATCCCGATGCTACCGATCCCGACTATAAGAGCGACAACAACGCTGTCCACCAGTTTGTTGGCTACCATATCACCAACCGTTCTGTGGCTTGGAACTATCTGCTCATCCACTACAATGAGCAGGGCTACGGCTACCGCAACCCTGAGAACCTCGCCATCGACGTATGGTGCTACTACCCAACTCTCACTCAAGACCGCATCCTCAAGCTGATGGAAGGCAAGCAGATAAACGGTAAGCGCATCAACCGCTACGTCAGCGAGCGCAACTGGAAGAACTTCTCGGAGTTGACAGTGCCCCGCGAGGGAATCCTTATCCACAACGATGGTGATAACGCCGCACTTAACGGCTACTTCTATACCATAGACGATATACTTGTCTATGATGACGATGTGCCCAACAAGGTGCTGAACGAGCGTATGCGATATGACCTCTGCGACCTTCTGCCCGAGCAGATGTCCTCAGGTTACCGCCGCATCACTGCCGGTAGTGCTGCCAAGGGTATGAACATCCCTTCAGGCTACCACTCCACTATGAAGACATCTGAAGAGAGCCGCGTGGTATTCCTGCCCGCATACGGATATTCTTGGCAGAACTACCAGGGTGATGAATACAATATCGTGGGTCAGTATGACGTGACCATCGAGTTGCCTCATGTGCCGTATCTCGGTACCTACGAGTTCCGTATCGGTATGCAGAATGTGGCTGACCGCCGTGGTATGTGTCAGCTCTACTTCGGCACAAATCCCAGAAACCTTGAGGCCATCGGTCTGCCGCTCGATATGCGTATCTATGGCGAGAACCCGCAGATAGAGTGGGAGGAGGACAATCCCGACGATGACGACTACAACACCGAAATAGAGAAGCGTATGCGCATACACGGCTACATGAAGGCGCCTCGTTACTTCGGTACCGGTAGCAGTACAGCCACCACCGACAACTTCCGCAACAACAACCGTGTGTTCCGTCGCATAGCTTACACCGGAACCTTCGATCCGCATAAGACCTACTACCTCCGAATGAAGTCAGTGCTTGAGAATACCAGCACACAGCTCTTCATCGACTACTTTGAGTGGTGTCCCAAGTCCGTTTATAACGGAGTGGAGGAGGAAGACGACTGGTAAAACAAATAGAGGATTTGCGATACGCAAATCCTCTATTGTTTTTGGGGATTATTAGACTACTGGAATGCTTTCTCCAGCGCGTCCTTTATTTCGTCGGCAGCCTTGTCGAGTCCCTCGCCGAGTTCTTTGCCCATCTGCTCGAGTCCTTCGTCAAGTTCCTTGCCCATCTGTTCGAAGTTTTGATTGAGTTCTTCGCCAGCCTCTTTGAGTTGGTTCTTCATTCTCGTGGTGTCGGCAGCAGAACTGAACATTGCTTTGAGGAGTTTGAAGGCAAGCTCTTGCTTGCGTGACTTCTGCTCGGCGGAACCCTTCTCGTCAATCTCCTTAATTATAGGACCGAGGTCGGTGAGCTGGCGGTCGAGGTCTTCGGCGTTCTTCATGTCACCGCTCTTGATGCTTTCTGCCATTTGGTTTACTAGGTTCTCATACTCGTCGAGGGCGGCATCATATTTGTTCTGCTCGCCACAGGCCATGAGCGCAAAGGCTGCAATGGCAATCATCAGTAACTTTTTCATTGTTGCAGTGTTTAAAGTTATTATATAGGTTATAGTTTGAGAGCACTTTGTGCGGCAAAGTTAATAAAATCTCCTTATTCCTTACTCCTTACTCCTAAAAAAATATTACTTTTGCAGTATGGATATAGCTTTGCTTGCTTCCGGAGGCGTGGACAGCGCCGTGGCTACTCATCTGCTCTGCGAGAGGGGTG
>JAFZUB010000109.1 GCA_017618515.1 Bacteroidaceae bacterium | reverse complement strand
TCAATATCGCTCAAGATAATAGACTCTGACGGGTAACCCTTTCCCCATTGAAGCATATTGCCATCCTGCCGCATTATGCACTTTGCAGCATCCATCACCTTCATAATGGCAGTCATGTCAGCAGGACTGGCTTTTCTAATGATTCTTTTCATCTTTTCACCTTTCACTCTTCACTTTTCACTCTTCACTTTTCATCTTTTCACCTTACAGCCTTATCTCCATACCTGTTTTCTGTACTCGCATTCCCATCTTCTTGTAGAATCCGTATGCACCATCATTCCCTTCCCACACATTGAGAGTGATGTTGTAACACCCCAGTGATATGGCATAATCACGCACATAATCAAACAGTGCCTTACCTATATCCTTGCCGCGCACCTCTTCATCCACACATATATCATCAATATAGAGTGTCTTTATGTCCTGTAGCAGCCGATGGTCCTTCACCTCAATAATCTGACAGAAGGCATGGCCCACCACCTTTCCGTTATCATAAACGAAAATAGGCTTGTGTTCATCTTCCAATAAGGCCATCAACTCCTCTTCGCTATACTTCGGCGTGTTTCCCTTAAACAAGTCGGGCCGTATTTCATTATGCACCCTGTCCACCTGATAAAGCAGGTCAATTATTCCTGCTATATCACCTTTATCCGCCTTCCTTATCATCCGTGTATAATGTAATATGTTATATGTAATAATCCTCAGATTTCAATGTGCTCAATCCTAAACCTTTGCACACCAGCAGGCACTTGCACCTCCACCTCATCGCCCACCTTCTTGCCCAGTAGTGCCTGAGCAATCGGCGACTTTATAGAAATCTTTCCTTCACGCAGATTTGCCTCATGGGGACTGGCTATCGTGTAGGTCATGCTCATGTTATTGTTCAGGTTAGTCATCTTCACCCTCGAAAGCAGACCTACACTATCACCACTAAGTCTCGACATATCTATCACTCGGGTATGCTCCAACACACGCTGCTTAAAACGTATCCTGCCCAGAATCCTACCATGCTCACGCTTTGCTGCATGATACTCGAAGTTCTCGCTTAGATCACCTTTATCGCGAGCTTCTACTAGTGCCTCCTTTGCCCGTGGCAATTCCACACGCTCCAGCTGACGCAGTTCCTCCACCAGCTTGTCATAACCCTCTTGCGACATGTATTCCATACGCCTACCTACACTTTTAGCAATCCAACTATCTTTTCCAAATACTCGCGGTCGGTGTCATCAAACGTTGCCAGCTCTGCACTGTCGATATCCAGCACTGCAGCCACTCTGCCGCTCTGGTCTGTCACTGGCACCACTATCTCTGAGCGCGACTCCGCACTACATGCTATATGCCCGGGGAACTTCTCCACAT
The DNA here is from genome assembly GCA_017618515.1 of Bacteroidaceae bacterium. The sequence goes on along the minus strand of JAFZUB010000109.1, from coordinate 4,700 downwards.
CAGCTACCACAATAGTCTTGCCTTGTTCCCATGCTTTGCCACACACTCCTTTGCCATAGGCAATATGCATACATGCCACTGGTCCCTGAAAAGGGCCGAGCACCAGTTCGTTGCCAACCACACGATAGAAGCCTGTCCACCAAAACTTCATTTCATGATGTATAGCCGCTGCCACATTGCTCATCACAGCAATCATGTCCGACTCACCCTCAATGAGAGAGCCTATCTGCCTTAGCAGTAAGTCGTATTTCTCTATCTTGGTCTTCATAAAATACATTAAACCAACATACTATCTCCCTTTGTTAATCAAAAGGTCTGATTCTTACATCAATGCCGCTATCTTTAAGTAGCGCAGGCAGGCCACTGAGGTCGGTCTGCCCGAAATGATACGGATACAGCACTTTTGGCTTGATTGTCTTGGCAGCACTTACCAACTGCTCCACAGTCATGGTGTAAGGCTGGTTGCAAGGAAGGAAAGCAATGTCTATATTGCCCATATGCTCCATCTCAGGTATAGGCTCAGTATCTCCGGCAATATAAATTCTGAGACCATTAATGGTAAGGATATAGCCATTGTCACGACCTTTAGGATGAAAATGCTCACGCCCCTCTGTGACATTGTAGGCAGGGAGTGCCTCCAAGCTAACATCCTCGGCAATATTAAGAGTCATGCCATTGCCGAGAGGCTGTCCCAAGCCGGACAGCTCATGACAACGGGGATTCATCACAGTGATGGTGCTCTCAGTGGAGAGACGCTTAATGGTGGCAGTGTCGAAATGGTCGAAATGCTCATGGGTAACCAGAATGAGGTCAGCCTCAGGCATAGCGCTATAGTCAACGGTGCGGTCACCGAGTTTGGCTACAGGATCAACCTCTATCTCAAAGCCACCGCTCTGTATGCGAATGCTCGCATGCATAAGGGGCGTTATTGTAGCGGTATAACCATCGGGAGTGGCAAAAGTATCAACAGAATCAACGGTATCAACGGAATCAACGGTATCAACGGAATTAACCTTACCTTGACCACAGGCAGACAATGAAATGAGGGCGCACATACAGAATAATATCTTTTTCATATCTTTAATCTATTTTGCTCTTTAACCGTTAATCGTTATCTCTCCAAGAGGCTTGCGAGTCTTTTCTTTAGGCTCGTCGGCAGGATAGCCGATAGGTATGAGCACGGCTGCCTCCTCATCGGTGCCAAGGCTAAATAGCTGGTGACACATAACAGCATCGAAGTTGCATACCCAGCATGTGGCGAGTCCTTGCTCAGTGGCTGCCAGGCAGAGGTGCTCTACAGCTATGGCAATATCAATGTCGCCGTGATGCTTACCGTCAGAGCGCACCCACTCCTCATCGTGCACTATAGAGGCAATGATGACAGCGGGGGCAGTGGCCATCCACTCACGATTGTAGCACTGACATATTTTCTGCAGCCCCTCAGCGTCGCACACAATACGGAAGCGCCAAGGCTGCCTATTTACAGCAGAAGGCGCCATGCGCACACATTCCATCACATAATCCATCTTCTCTTGCTCCACACTTGTGGGCTTATAGCTGCGACAGCTATAGCGTCGCTTTGTTAAATCCAAAAACATCATATCATTTACCATTTAACTATTCTCTGTTCTCTATTCTCTGTTCTCTATTCTCTGTTCTCTATTCTCTGTTCTCTATTCTCTATATCTGCTCACCTCTTCCTTATCCTCCACTCGGCGGGGTAGAGATTATTAGCATGATTGCCTACATTGTTGACAAAACCTAAGGGTAAGCCATCGTAGCTAACCAGCACATAGCCTCGCGGAGCATCAATACGCAATGCCTCATGCCGCAGATAACGCAAAGCATCGTCAAGTCCAAGTGCGACGGTAGGGTAGGCGTCCTTGGCATGCATACGACTCATAGCTAAAGCATGGTGGGGTATCTGTTTGTTTCCTTTCTTCTCATAGAGAGCCACACCCATATACAAAGGATATAGCACCTTGGTTAGTTGTCTGACTACAGGCGCATGGGCAGCGTCAACAGCATACACCGTGTTGCCTATCTCAAAATGCTGCATATTTGCCTCTCGCACTTTCGTACTCACGACTCTTGCCCCCATATTCTTCCTCATCAAAGCAAGGAAAAAGCCCTCACCACGAGTCTTATGGGGCATGAAGCGATAGACTGGGCCATTGAAGTTGCTGAGCAGACTGCCTGTGATATGCCAATCCTCCGCTACAGGAATCTCAACCAACTCGGCTCCGAGTGTGTCGCAAAAATGTTGTACGTTCTCTTCATTCTCGCGCGTATTATATGTGCACGTGCTGTATATAAGGTAGCCTCCGCTCTTGAGTGCAGGCCATATGGTCTCCACTATGTCGCGCTGACGAATGGCACACTCTTCCACGTTGGCAGCACTCCACATATCTATTGCCGCCTGCTCCTTGCGAAACATTCCTTCACCGGAGCACGGCGCATCCACCACCACCACGTCAAACATATCACGCAACTTGCGGAAGTCGCGCGGATAATTACAGCTCACAAAGCACCCTTCGTGCCCCCACTTGATGATATTCTCTCTCAACACATTGGCACGAGCCTTAATGGGCTCATTGCATACCAACAGCGCATCATCAGGCAGCAGCGAACGAAGCAAGGTGGACTTACCCCCTGGGGCCGCACACAAATCCAGCACTATCTTAGGCTCGCCACACTGCTTCAATGCTTGCTCCACAAACATCGACGAAGCCTCCTGCACATAGTAGCCCCCGGCATGAAAACAAGGATCAAGGGTAAAGTCCGGTCGTTCATCAAGATAATAGCCCGAAGAGCACCAAGGGACAGGCTTTTGGCCATTGAACATTGAACTCTCGCACTTTCGAACTTTATTCACCCTTACTGAGACAACGGGCGGCTCATCCAGAGCTGCCTGCATCCGCTGCCACTCCACCTCGCCGAGCAAAGTGCGCATCTGTTCGTCAAACTGTGGTGCACGCATTTCGCAGCGAAGATACAAAAAAATCCCTACAATACCTAATTTCTCAAAAAAAATGTATAACTTTGCAACACTATGAAACAATACCTTGACCTACTGAAACGTATTATGACCGAAGGCGTGCAGAAGCACGACCGTACCGGCACTGGCACCATCAGCGTCTTCGGACACCAGATGCGCTTTGACCTCGCTGACGGATTTCCGCTACTTACCACCAAGAAGCTGCACCTGAAGTCCATCATATACGAGTTGTTGTGGTTCCTGCGCGGCGACACCAACGCCCACTGGTTGCAAGAGCGCGGAGTGCGCATATGGAACGAATGGGCCGACCCAGATGGTGACCTCGGGCATATCTACGGCTACCAGTGGCGATCATGGCCAGACTATAAGGGCGGCCATATCGACCAGATAGCAGAAGCCGTAGAGATGATAAAAAATACCCCCGATTCGCGACGCATCATCGTCAACGCATGGAACGTGGGTGACCTCGCCAATATGAACCTCCCACCATGCCACATGTTCTTCCAATTCTATGTAGCACAAGGGCGCCTAAGCCTGCAGATGTATCAGCGTAGTGCCGACACTTTCCTCGGCGTGCCATTCAACATAGCTTCCTACGCCCTGCTGCTGCAGATGATGGCACAGGTGTGCGGCCTCGAGCCTGGCGAGTTTATCCACACCCTTGGCGACACACATATATATACCAACCACCTCGAGCAGGTGAAGCTACAGCTCACACGCACACCGCGACCGCTGCCCAAGATGCTCATCAACCCCGACGTGAAGTCCATCTTCGATTTTCAGTACGAGGACTTCCAGCTCGAGGGCTACGACCCATGGCCACACATCCCCGGGCAAGTGTCAGTATAACCAATTCCTCAAATATAAAATCTCAAACCCATGCTCCTCTCCATCATCGTAGCTATCGCCAAAAATTTCGCCATCGGTAAGAAAAACGAATTGCTCTACCATCTCCCCTCCGACATGAAGCGATTCAAGCAGACAACCCTGGGGCACACTGTCATTATGGGGAAGAACACATTCGCGTCATTCCCCAAACGGCCGTTGCCTAATCGACGCAACATAGTACTCGCACTGCCCCACGAAGTACCCGATGACAAGGAGGGAGCCGTATGGGTTAACTCCCTCGAGCAAGCCCTCTCCCTGTGCAAGGGCGAGGAAGAAGTGTTTATCATCGGCGGAGCGTATGTCTATAGCCAGACGCTGCCACTCGCCGACCGGCTCTACCTCACCATCGTTGACGATGAGCCAGACGGAGCTGACGCCTATTTCCCCATTATCGACTTCACCCAGTGGCAGGAAACATTCCGTGAAGACCATCCCGCTGACGAAAACAACGAGAAGCCTTTCAGCTTCGTCAATCTCGAGCGCAAACCTCAACCCCAGCAGCGTAAGACAAGGAAGCGCACATAAACCATGAAGCGAATACTCTTGTTCCTCCTTACCGTGTGCCAATGGTCAATGGTCAACAGTCAATGGTCAATGGCTCACCTGGATTCATGTGTTTGTTTGTTCTTTGATAATTACCAGCGCGATTACCGCACACCGCTACCTGTGGCACTAGACCACACCGAGCTAAATGACGCAGACTCTACGCTTCTGGTCTTTGCAAAAGAGGGATTTGCCAGCCAAGTGTTTACACCAGCCAAGGTGAGAGCAGCCTATGACCAACTGCGCTCACAACTACCGGAGCCTTATAACC
>JAFZUB010000108.1 GCA_017618515.1 Bacteroidaceae bacterium | reverse complement strand
ACTTTGCCGTGTGAAAACACTCTCGGCCTTTTTAAATTGTCGTCCCGCCGCAAGCGGCGACTATCGACAAAGGCCTCGCGAAGTCTGGCGACTTTGCCGTGTGAAAACATTATGATGAACGAAATAGAGATAATAACAAGTGTGCATAATCCGCGGATTCGGCAGTTGCTGCTACTGCAGCAGAAGTCGGCGGAGCGTCGCAAGGCGGGTCTGTTCGTAGTGGAGGGACGCCGCGAGTTGCAGCACTGCATAGATGCGGGGTTTGAGATAGACACCGTGTTTTATAGTGAGGAGTTAGGAATTAGGAGTGAGGAGTTAGGGGTTAGGAGTGGGCACGCTCAGTGCGTCAAAGTTTCTCCTTCCCTCTACGAGCGGATTGCCTATCGTGGCAGCACAGAGGGCGTGATAGCCTTGGTGCGCTCGCGCTCGCTGACTATTACTGACTTGCAACTGGGCGAAGCGCCACTGGTTATGGTGCTGGAGAGCGTGGAGAAGCCGGGCAACCTTGGTGCAGTGCTGCGTAGTGCCGACGCTGCGGGAGTGGATGCTGTGATAGTGTGCGACCCGCTCACTGACCTGTATAACCCCAACCTTATCCGCAGCTCGATCGGCGCGGTGTTCACGGTGCCGTGCGTGGCGTGCAGCTCGGATGAGTGCATTGCCTGGCTCAAGGACAACGGTATTAGCATACTAACGGCGCAGCTGCAGGACTCGTCGCTATACTATGACACTAATATGACTGGCCCTACTGCCATCGTGATGGGCACTGAGGCCACGGGGCTTACGGAGGTATGGCGCCAGGCTGCTGATGCGCATATACGCATACCGATGCTCGGCAGACTTGACTCGCTGAATGTGTCTGTGAGCGCGGCCATCCTGTTGTATGAGGCTGTCAGGCAAAGGACTTTGAACAATGAATAAGGTAAAGATAACTGCTGTAAGGCGGACGGTGTATGAGGACCTGATGGCGAAGTACGAGAATCCCATCGAGCACGCTTGCGATGTGAGTATAGGGCAGCAGTGGGTATCGGTTGATGGCAAGTGCCCCGAGGGTATGTGCGCTGCGGCATGGAGCGTGATGCAACCGTTTGTGGAGGCTCTGGCTAAGGGCGAGGGCAATTTCTACGACGGATGGATGCGCAATCCGATGAGTGCGATGATAAGCTGCAACGATGGGTTTAGGCCGGTCAGCTTTTATTTAGAGATTGAAGATTGAGTATGGAACATTGCCGCTTCGCTCTTAAGCCTTTTATCGTCAGCCCGCAGACCCTCTCAACTCCCCCTTTATGGGGAGCCACAATGAAAAGCGATTTAAGCATCCTTGCTCTTTCGAGACGGCGCGACCACTGACAAGGCTCTCGCGATATTCTATTGAACATTGAACATTATAAGAAAGATGAAAGAAGTTAACTACAAAGACTTGAGATTTAATCCGTTCACACTTTTTGGAAATGAGTGGATGTTGCTGACTGCCGGTAATGGCCAGACTGGATGCAACACAATGACTATCTCGTGGGGACACCTTGGTTGCCTATGGGGAAACAACGATCCCACGGCGGTGGTCTATATCCGCCAGTCACGCTATACTAAGAAGTTTGTGGACGAGGAGGGGTACTTCTCGCTCTGTGTGATGGATAAATCATTCAAGAAAGAGATGGTCTATCTGGGCTCTGTGTCCGGGCGCGATGAAGACAAGATTGCCAAGACTGGTCTGACCCCTCTGTGTGCCGACAACACTGTTTATTTCGCAGAGGCCAAGCTGGTGCTGGTGTGCAAGAAGCTCTATGCCGTGGACATGAAGAAGGAGGACTTTATCAGTCAGGAGCCTGTTGTGCAGTGCTATCCGGAAGGTGACTACCACACGCTGTATGTAGGCAAGATAGAGAAGATACTTGCTAGGGACGACGAGTACCTGCGCCCAGGTACATCCCCAGCAGAATAAGCACTGTACCGAGCAGGAAGAAAACGGTTATCTGCTCTGAGAGCAGCATCCATGCGAAGATTATCGTTATCACTGGGTTGAGATACACGTAGTTGGTAACGGTGATTGCGCCGAGGCGCTTCATCACCCAGTTCCATGCCAGGAAGCAAAGCAGCGAGGCTACGGCACCAAGGAAGATAAGGTTGGCCAGCACTGCGGGACGGCATAGTGTGGCGAGTGATGGCATCTCAGGATTGAAGATGAAGTAGGGGATGATGCTCACTATGCCGTAGAAGAACACCTTGCGGGTGATGAACATGACATCGTAACGCTGGTTGGCGGATATCATCAGCAGCGAATAGAAGGCCCAGCACAGACAGGCTATGAGGGCGAGCGAATCGCCCAGCGGAGAGAGGTGCAGGACGAAATGTCCGTTAAGTACGACTACCACCACTCCGGCGGCAGCAATGAGTGACCCCACCATCTGTATGGGGCGCAGACGCTGTGAGCGATAGAAGATGGATATGAGCAGTGCCGCGAACAATGGGCACAGACATACTATCAGGGAGGTGTTGGTAGTGGTGGTATAGTTGAGGGCGGTGTTTTCGCTCAGGAAATAGAGCGAGCCGCCAGTGATGCCGAGGGCGAGCATGAGCAGCTCGTCCTTTATTGATGAGGCGAAGAGGCGGAAGTTGCTCCTTGTCAATGACCATGCCAACAGGAGAACATAGGCAATAATGAAACGCAACGTAAACACCTGGGCGGCAGTGAGGCCACTCAGCAACAGCAGTTTGGTGTAAACGAAGGTGGAACCCCACACTACTATTGTCACCAGCGCTACTATGTGATATAGAAAACGACGCAATGCTATTTACTATTGGAAGAAGTGGTTGTCAGTGCCTGAACTAGTGCGTCAATTTGCTGACTGCTCATGCCGTGAGAGAGCAGATAGTCGGAGAAGGCTGTTGCGTAGTCAACGTCTGGCAACAGGGCTTCATCGCTGACGCCGGCATAATACATCAGGCATGTGTTGAGTCGGAGCGACACGAGTGAGTAGCATAAGTCTGGGTTGCTCTCGGGGGTGATATGATAGTAGTTGGAGTAGGTGATGAGATAGTCTGCCACGATTTCTTCATACGTCGCTCCACATAGTCCCTCAAGCAGTGCACACACATATCCGGTGCGGTCCTTGCCCTCCATGCAATGCACTACGTAGGGTGCGGGGTGGGAGGGGAGCTCTTTCAGCGCGGCTATCAGTCGGTTGTTGTAGTCATCTGCCGTGGGGTCGGCCTTCAGTGGGCACAAGATGACGTTGCCTCCATCCCAAAGAGTGCGGCTGTAGGGAGGCATGTCGTAGGCCAGCATGTTGTCCTCGGTGTCGGCAAGATTGAGGACGGTCTGTACTTGCTCGCGCTCCAGATACTGCGATACGTAGAAGGCGCGGTTGATGTCGTTGCTGAACGGCGATGAACAGCGGTGGAGTACGCCGTTGGCAATGCGGCCGGCATTCACGGCGCGTGCATTGGCAAACTCTGCATCGGTAAGGTTGAGATATTCGCTGCGATCGTTGGCGTACTTCATGCTCATGGCCTGCTGCACGTCGAGACAGCCGCCCTTTTCTTTCATAGTAATTGTAACGGCATGCCCCTCCAACCCCCTGAGTTCCTCAGGCAGTCCGACATTGTTGGCGGTGAAGCAAACGCTGGGGTAGCTGGAATAAGCGACGCACAGATATTCGGCATTGCGGGTGTAGAAGCCGTCGTAGTAAGGCATGATGATTTCTGTGTCGTCAACGGTGATGCTGATAATATCTCCGAGTGTGAAGCCTGCCTCTGTCATGTCTGCTTCCGTGAGGTTAAGCATTGCTGCGCCAAACTCGTTGTACGACGAGATAATGCCTTGGCAGATAGGCGTGTTTTTGGCCTTGTCATCGTCGGAGCAGGAGGCTAGCAATAGTGCTATAGTGAAAGTTGAAAGTAGCAATTTGAGAGTTGAAAGTTTCATTGTAATAGTGTTTAGTTTTTATCAGCTGCAAAAATACAAAGTTTTTCGGAACAAGCCTTGTAAAGAATATATTATCTGCACTAACCTAACATAAAATACAGAAAAATCTGTAACTTTGCATTGAATAATTGAGATGGCTGATGGCTGATGGTGATGTGAGTTATATTGATGAGTAAATTTTTCTAAAAACCGCAAACTAACAATGAAAAAGCTGTTTGTTATAGTAGTTGTGGCCTTGATGTGGCTGCATATGGGGGCTCAAAGTGTAAGTGTCAGCAAGGCGCTTTTTAAGCAAGGCGACGACATGAACTGGGCTAAGCCCGAGATGGATGATGCCTCATGGAGCGAGATTGACATTACGAAGAGATGGGATGAGCAGGGCTTTCCCCAAAACATCAGGGCATACGGCTGGTATCGCATTCACGTGAAAATCCCCAAAAGCGT
>JAFZUB010000107.1 GCA_017618515.1 Bacteroidaceae bacterium | reverse complement strand
GGCCTTGGTGGGGATTTCGCCTGCGAACACCTGACCGGTGGTACCGTTGAGGGAGATGTAGTCGCCCTCCTTATATACAACGCCTTCTATCTCTACGGTCTTAGCCTTGTAGTCAACATTGATGGCACCGGCGCCGCTGACGCAGCACTTGCTCATACCGCGGGCTACCACAGCAGCGTGGCTGGTCATACCGCCACGAGCGGTGAGGATACCCTCGGCGCTTGCCATACCGGCGAGGTCTTCGGGGCTGGTCTCGATACGTACCATAACCACCTTGTGGCCGTTGGCTGCCCACTCCTGAGCGTCGTCAGCGTGGAACACAATCTGTCCGCATGCTGCGCCCGGGCTGGCGGGGAGACCCTGGGTGATGACCTTGGCTTTCTTCAGAGCATCCTTGTCAAATACGGGGTGGAGCAGCTCGTCGAGTTTCTGCGGCTCGCAGCGCAGTATGGCGGTCTTCTCGTCGATGAGACCTTCGCGGAGCAGATCCATGGCAATCTTGACCATGGCAGTACCGGTGCGCTTGCCGTTACGGGTCTGGAGGAACCAGAGCTTGCCTTCCTGCACGGTGAACTCCATGTCTTGCATGTCGTGGTAGTGGTGCTCCAGCTTATCCTGCAGTGCGTTGAGCTCGGCATAGATGTCGGGCATAGCCTCCTCCATGGAGGGGAACTTGGCGGCGCGCTCCTGCTCGGAGATACCGGCACGCTCAGCCCAGCGCTGACTACCAATCTTGGTGATCTGCTGCGGGGTGCGGATACCGGCTACCACATCTTCGCCCTGGGCGTTGATGAGGTACTCGCCGTTGAAGAGGTTCTCACCGTTACCGGCATCGCGGCTGAAGCAAACACCTGTTGCGCTGGTGTCGCCCATGTTACCGAATACCATAGCCATCACGCTGACAGCGGTACCCCACTCATCGGGTATGCCTTCCATCTTGCGGTAGAGGATGGCGCGCTCGTTCATCCAACTGCGGAATACAGCGCAGATGGCGCCCCACAGCTGCTCCATCGGGTCGGTGGGGAAGTCCTGGCCGGTCTGCTCCTTGATGGCAGCCTTGAAGAGAGCCACGAGCTTCTTGAGGTTTTCAACGCTGAGGTCTTTGTCGAGGGTCACGCCCTGCTCTTCCTTCACCTTCTCGATGATGGCCTCGAAGGGGTCGATGTCCTCCTTGTTGACGGGCTTCATGCCGAGCACAACGTCGCCGTACATCTGTACGAAGCGGCGGTAGCTGTCGTATACGAAGTGAGCGTTCTGGGTCTTGCGTACCATACCCTCGGCCACCTCGTCGTTAAGACCGAGGTTGAGGATGGTATCCATCATGCCGGGCATGGATGCACGGGCACCGGAGCGTACGCTGACGAGCAGAGGATTCTCAACGGAGCCGAACTTGCAGCCCATGAGGTTCTCCACGTGAGCCACGGCGGCGTTGACGTCGTCCTGCAGCAGCTCGACGATTTTCTCCTGCCCTACAGCATAGTATTCGTTACAAGTGTCGGTGGTGATGGTGAATCCCGGGGGTACGGGCACACCGATCAGGTTCATCTCGGCGAGGTTAGCGCCCTTTCCGCCGAGAGCCTCGCGCATTTGCGCATTACCTTCAGCCTTACCGTTACCGAAGGTGTAAACTCTTTTTGTTGCCATAAAAATTTAGTTTATTGTTTATTGGTTAACGTTTATTATCCCAAAAGGTGGGCGCAAAGATAGCAAAAAAATCTCATACGCGTGCATATTCATATATAAAAAATACAATTATCAAACATAAATCCCGTTTTTTAGAGAAAAAACAAGTAACTTCGCAGGGACAATGAGCGACATATTCCATTTCAAACAATTCAGTGTGCACCAAGACCGTTGCGCCATGAAGGTAGGCACCGACGGGGTGTTGCTCGGAGCGTTGGCGGACTGCGGGCCAGAGTCTAGTGTTCTTGACATTGGCACCGGCACGGGCATAGTGGCTCTCATGCTGGCGCAGCGCCATCCTGAGGCTCGCATAGTGGGAGTGGATATCGATGCTGATGCTGCTGCACAGGCTGCAGAGAATTTCGCTGCTTCGGTGTGGGCTGACCGTCTCACCGCTGTGTGTGCAGATGCAAGAAAGTTCGAGAGTTCGAAAGTTCAATATGACAACATTGTCTGCAACCCGCCCTACTATGCCCACAGCCCTGCGTCCTCGTCGCAGGCTCGCGATGCTGCACGCCGCGCCGACACTCTCACTCTTGAGGAGCTTGCCGATACAGCCTCCCGACTGCTGTGCGACGACGGACGACTGGAGGTTATCATCCCATTCTCTGCGACTGACGACTTCATCCACATTTGCTGGCTCCACGGCCTTCATCTCATGCGGCGCATCAACATACGCACCAAGGTCGACAAGCCTTTCAAGCGCAGTGTGCTTGCGTTTACCAAAACTAACGTTTACGCTAACCATAGCGTTCCTGACACGCTGGCGCTAGGACTCTTTAATGATGACGGCACGCCTACTGACGAATACCGCACTCTTACCGCAGATTTCTATATTAAATTATAAATGAAAAGGATTCCATTACTTATCAAGGTTATTGCCGCCATATTAGCAGGCGTATTGCTCGGACACATAATGCCCGATTTCGTTGTGAGGACTATGAACACGCTATGCGGCCTGTTTGACCAACTGCTACGCTTCCTTATACCTATCATCATAGTGGGACTGGTTACTCCCGCCATAGCTGAGATAGGCGGCAGGGCAGGGAAGATGCTTATCATCACTGTGGCTATCGCCTATGCGTTCACCGTGGGTAGCGGCCTCTTTGCCTACGTTTTCAGTACAGGTCTCTTCCCCTCCGCACTGCCTGACGCCCAATCCTCAATCCTCAATGTTCAATGTTCAATGTTCAAGGAATATTTCACCATGAATATCCCTCCGCTGATGGATGTGATGACGGCCCTTGTCTTCTCGTTTATGATGGGTCTGGGCATAGCTGTGTTTGGCGGCGCAGCCCTGAAGCGCGGCTTCGATGAGTTTAAGACCATTGTCGGCAAGACAATCGAACATGTTATCATCCCCTTGCTGCCGCTTTACATCTTCGGCATTTTCCTCAGAATGACTGCCGAAGGTCAGGTGGCCGGTGTGCTCAAGGCTTTCGTAGCCATCGTGGCGATAATCTTCGCCATGACAGTTGTGTTGCTGCTGTTGCAATATGCGTTGGCCGGCATCATCACACGCCGCAATCCGCTGCGTTTGTTGCGCACCATGCTGCCAGCCTATTTCACTGCTCTCGGCACCGCCTCGTCGGCAGCCACTATCCCTGTCACCCTGCGTCAGGCGCTCAAAAACCGTGTGTCGGAGCCCGTGGCTGGCTTTGTGATACCGCTGTGTGCCACCATTCATCTCAGCGGCTCTACGCTTAAGATTACCTCGTGTGCCATTGCCTTGATGCTCATGCAAAATGTTCCGTTCGACTTCCCGACGATGTTTGGTTTTGTGGCGATGCTCGGTGTGACAATGGTTGCCGCCCCGGGAGTGCCTGGCGGAGCTATCATGGCGGCGCTCGGAGTGCTGGAGAGCATGCTTGGTTTCGACTCTGCCCAGCAGACCTTGATGATAACACTCTACATTGCCATGGACTCATTCGGCACGGCCTGCAACGTGACGGGTGACGGAGCCATCGCCCTCATCATCGACCGGCTGCATAAGACACGGAATGAAAAGTGAGAGTGAAAAGTGAAAGGAATGGGAAAAAATATATAAATATTTCCCAAAATTTGACCTTAATTAAAATAATAATGTAGATTTGCAGCCGAAAACGCGATAACACTAACCTAAAAAAATACTATAGATATGATTATTGGTATTCCCAAAGAGATTATGCACGACGAGGCTCGTGTGGCAGCAACGCCCGAGACTGTGGGCGAGTATGTGAACGAAGGACATAAGGTGCTCGTGGAGCGCCATGCCGGCGACGGCGCGCTCTTCCATGACGAGGATTATATCCAGGCAGGTGCCGAGATAGTGGACGACCCGCAGGAGATCTACGACCGTGCCGAGATTATCCTCAAGGTGAAGGAGCCGCTGATGAACGAGGCAAAAGGTAAGCACGAGGTTGATATGATGCACCGCGGCCAGTATCTCATCACCTTTATCCATCCTGCCTCGCCCGTCAACCACGAGATGGTGAAGCGCTTGACCGCTCAGGGTGTCACAGCCATCACGCTCGACGGTATTCCACGCATCTCTCGTGCGCAGAACATGGATGCACTCACCTCTATGTCCACATGCGCAGGCTACAAGGGCATACTGATGGCTGCCAATATGATGACCACCTTCGTGCCGTCGATGTTCACTGCCGTTGGCCAGATTAAGCCCGCCAAGGTGATGGTTATCGGCGTAGGAGTGGCAGGCTTGCAAGCACTGGCTACGGCTAAGCGCCTCGGTGCTATCACCTACGCTGCCGACATACGTCCGATGGCTGTGGAGAACGCGGGCTCGCTGGGTGCCAAGACTGTTGACACCACGGTGCCTGCTGAGCTGGCTGTTGCTGAGGGTGGCTACGCCAAACGTCTGCCCGCTGATGTGCTCATCAAGGAGCAGGAGGCACTGAAGGCTACCATTCAGGAGATGGACATCGTGTTCTGCTCGGCACTGATTCCCGGCAAGATAGCCCCCATCATCATCACCGAGGAGATGGTTAAGGGCATGAAGAAGGGAGCCGTCATCGTGGATATCTCCATCGACCAGGGCGGCAACTGCGAGCTTACGCCTAAGGGCGGCATAGAGAAGAAGTATGGCGTCACACTGATGGGTGTGAAGAATATCCCCGGTCTGCTGCCAACCAGCTCCACGTGGATGTTCTCGCGCAATCTCCTCAACCTCGTGAAGTATTTGGTTAAGGATGGTCAGGTGGTGCTTGACCGTGAGGACGAGATAATACGCAGCTCGCTGGTATGCATCGACGGAGAGCTTGTGCATGCCGGAGCTCGCGAAGCAATGGGACTATGATTCATCCGCTGATTCTTTTAGCCGTATTTGTGGTGAGCACGGTGCTGGGCTATTTCATCATCCGCACGGTGCCCAGCCTGCTTCATACACCGCTGATGTCGGGTATGAATGCGCTGTCGGGCGTAACCATAGTCGGCGCAATAGGTGCTACAGGCATCGCCTTTCTGAGTGGTGATGGCTGGGTGGCGCAGGTGGCTGGCATGGCTGCCATTATCTTGGCTGCCATCAATGTGTTTGGCGGCTTTGGCGTTACCCATCGCATGCTGATGATGTTCCATAAGAGGAAGAAGGAGTAAGTGACTATGGACATCTATCAGATATTTATCAGTAGTGTGCTTGCCGTGACGGTGTTGCTAGGCATCTCCATGATGTCGCGCGTCAAGACTGCTGTGGCAGGCAATTTCCTGTCGGCCGTAGCCTTGTTGACGGGTGTTGGCGTCACGCTTCTGTTCGCCGGCATCCTCTCCGTGTGGACTCTCTGGGTGGCCATTGCGATAGGTGCGCTCGTGGGGAGTCTGCTGGCGCAGCGTGTCAAGATGATACAGATGCCCCAGATGGTGGCGCTGTTTAACGGTCTTGGCGGCGGTGCATCAGCTCTGGTGGGCATGATGACACTTAATAGTCAATGTTCAACGTCCAATGTTCAATTCTCTACAGCCACCGCCTTACTGGCTGTGGCAGTAGGTATGGTCACCCTCGTAGGCAGTTTGGTGGCTGCCGGTAAGCTTCACCGCCTGCTGCCTCAACGGCCGATGGTGTGGAAGGGCCATTCTGTTATTACCCTCGTGCTGCTGGCCGTCACGCTGCTGGGCATCGTGCTGGGCACACTTCAATGCTCAGTGCTCAATGCTCAATATTCAATGCTAATCGTGCTGGTGGCCTCGTCGCTCTTCGGACTGTATTTCTCAGTGCGTGTGGGCGGTGCCGACATGCCTATCACCATCTCGCTGCTTAACTCCTTGTCGGGAGTGGCAGGAGCCATTGCGGGTATGGCCATCAGCGACGTGTTCCTTGTAGCCGTAGGTGGCATAGTGGGAGCGTCCGGTCTGCTGCTGACGCAGATTATGTGTCGCGCCATGAACCGCAGTCTGTTCCGCATCTTGATGCCACAGGGGGTGGGAGTAAGGAATAAGGATAATGATCAATCGTCAATCGTCAATCGTCAATTAGAACAACGTGTTATGGATTTAGAAAAGAGAATACAAGAGT
>JAFZUB010000106.1 GCA_017618515.1 Bacteroidaceae bacterium | reverse complement strand
TAATTTTATTGCATCAGTAACAACCAATAAGGTTACCTACAACCGTGGGAGCAGCAATGCATTTGGCACAGTATGTCTGCCGTTCGTTCCTGACAGCAAATCGACAATAACCTATTACACGCTGAAAGATGCAACTGACAATACGTTGACGCTGGAGCAGGTGAATGAGTTTGTAGCCAACACACCGTATGTCTATTATACGGAGGATGGCACATATAACGTAAGCAAGACAACGACAACTACTCTGACAGCAAATCCCGTGGCTGGCACGGTATCGAATGCAAATGGCTGGTCGCTAAATGGTGTGTATAAACGTACTTCAGTCTTTACTTCGTCTAGTGATGCAGACTATGATGACACAGACGATAGCCATGTACTTGCCCCTAATAGCTATTATGTTAAAGATAATGGTTTTTCTAGGACAAATGGATATGCTGTGATCAAGCCATTCAGAGCCTATATTACGGCTCCAGATGCTACGAGTAGCAACCATTATGAAATTAGTGTCATTGACGAGGCGACATCCATGAAGTCCCTTCTTGAGGGAGAACAAACGATATCGGCTATATACGACATTAACGGTGTAAGGCTCAAGAGGTTGCAACGCGGTGTCAATATTGTGGTGCTGAGCAATGGTAAGAGAAGCAAGATAATCGTAAAGTAAGAAAGTGCTATGAAAAAGAAATATATTGCTCCTACTGTCGATTGTTTATGCTTTGCCATACCTGGTGTCATTTGTGCTAGTCCTACGACAACGCTCCATAGTCGCGATGCGGTTCGCGGTGAGGAAGCAGATTCCAAGGCTTTTTCCGGGGGTATAATATGGGATTCAGAAGATAATACTAACGTGAAATAATAAGTTTTTTGTATCTTTGCAAGTGAAATGTTTAACTTAAATAAGTTTTGCTATGAGAAAAGTGCTATTTATGATCCTGGCCGGGATAATGGCCGTGGGCGCAAAAGCCCAAGAGGATAAGTATGTTTTTAACCATCTCGCCATCGGCGCAGAGGTAGGGACAACAGGTATCGGTCTCGAACTGGCGACTCCGCTGACACACTACGTGACTTTCAGGACCGGCTTCACTGTGATGCCTTCGTTCAGCTTCAAGGACGACGTGAACTATACGCTCGACGGCAACCGCAACGAGGTGAAGATGAAAGGTACCACTAACATCTCCGACTTTAAGTTGCTGGCTGACCTGTACCCCTTCAAGAATAACTCGTTCCACCTCACGGCAGGTTTCTATGCGGGAAGACCTAACCTGGTGGAGTTCAAAAACACGGAGCCGATCATGGGCAACATGATTCCAGGCGTAGACGGTATCGCCATAGGTGACGCTCTGGTAACCACCGACGCCAACGGTATTGCGCGTGCCAACTTGAAGGTCAATAGCTTCAAGCCTTACGTGGGACTGGGCTTCGGACGCGCTGTGTCGAAGCACAGGGTGAACGTAGCCTTTGACATGGGTCTGCAGTTCTGGGGCTCTCCCAAGGTGGAGGTGTTCTCGCCTGAGGATGGCACATGGCAAAGGGTGCACGCCACTGATGTGAATGATGATGACATCAACAAGGCACTCGACAAAATCTCCAAACTAAAAATATACCCCGTTCTCAGCCTGAGGGTGTACTGCAGAATTTTGTAGGTCCTCTTTTATTCTCCTGAAGGGTGAACATAATTTCGCGCGCGTACTATATTGATATTGTACGCGCGCGATGTTTTATGCTTTGTGACTCTGCGACTATCTCTACGGTTCAAGTAGGGAACTGTCGCCGTAGGAGAGGAAACGGAAGTCGTGGGCGAGAGCGTAGTCATAGACACGGTGCCAGTCGTCGCCAATGAAAGCGCTGACCAATAGGAGGAGGGTGCTCTGCGGCATGTGAAAATTGGTGATGATGCGCTCCACGAAATGATACTGATAGCCCGGGGCGATAATTATTTGGGTAGTGGTGCGGAGGAAGGAGGTGTGGTTGTGGTCCATCCAAGAGAGGATAGCTTGTAGAGATTGAGAATTGAGCATTCTCTGTTCTCTGTTCTCTGTTCTCTGTTCTCTATTCTCTATTCTCTCTTCTCTATTCTCTGAGGTCTCCTCTTCGTAGGGTTCCCACTGGGTGACATGGAGCTGCTCCTCGGTGAGATGGGGGTTGGCGAGGAGCTTGCGCCCGATATAGTAGAGGCTCTCGATGGTGCGGACGGAGGTGGTGCCTACGGCGGTGCAGCGGCAGTCGTGGGCGAGGAGTCGCTCGATGTTGTGGCGCGTTACGTATATGTACTCGGAGTGCATCTCGTGGTCGCCGACCTCCTCGCTCTTGACGGGACGGAAGGTGCCGGCACCGACATGGAGAGTGACCTCGTCGCGTTCTATGCCTCGCTCATCGATGGCACGCAGCACACGGTCGGTGAAATGCAGCCCTGCGGTGGGAGCTGCCACGGAGCCGTCAATCTTAGAATATACTGTCTGGTAGGTGCGCTTGTCGCTCTCCTCGGTAGCGCGGTTGAGGTAGGGGGGGATTGGGAGCTGGCCATGACGCTCGAGGACTTCGCTGAAAGTGAGACACTCTCCTTCTCCGTCCTGCGGTACTGTCTGCAGTTTGGAGGAAGTATGTGTGTTGCCCCATTCAAATCTGATTATATAACTATCGCCATGCGGAGCTACAAGGGTTGCAGAGAGTAAAGGAGTGGTTAGAGTTTCGCCTTTCCACTTCTTTTTGTTGCCGACGAGGCAAAGCCACTCGCAGGTATGGGTTTGGCGGAAGTTGTCTTCGTAGTCGCGCGGGCTATAGGGCTCGAGGCAGAATATCTCGATGAGGGCTCCGGTAGCCTTGCGGAAACGGAGTCGCGCCTGTATGACCTTGGTGTTGTTGTAGATAAGGAGACTGTCGGGGGGCAGCAGCTGGGGGATGTCGCTGAAGACGGTATGGCTGATGTTGCCCTTGCGATAGACGAGGAGCTTCGACTGGTCACGCTCAGCGATAGGGTAGCGGGCTATCCGCTCTGGGGGGAGGGGGTAGTCGTAATCGCTGATATGGAGATGGCGGGGGGACAAGTAATCTATAGGTATTTCCGCAGCACCTTTACATTTACCTTTTCGTTGATGTGC
Organism: Bacteroidaceae bacterium; assembly: GCA_017618515.1. Next base: position 2,608 of record JAFZUB010000106.1, on the reverse strand, counting down.
TGTATGGCTTGCTCTTTGATCTGGCGAACACGCTCGCGGCTGAGGCCGAGGATTTGTGCTACTTCTTCGGCGGTCTTCTCGCGCTGGCCGATACCGTAGAGCATGGTCAGGACATTCTGCTCCTTGGGGGTGAGGCACTGCAGGGCGACACTGAGGTCGCGGGCGAGTGACTCATGCTCCATGCGGTCATCGGTGGGCTTGTCGTTTTCGTAGGTCATATTGTCGGCCATCGTGGTGGTCTCGTCGTTTTGGTAGGGGGTGTCAACGGAGATCTTCTTGCCGGTGTTGCCCATAGCCATGGCGACTTTCTCTACGTCGGCATCGACTATCTCGGCGAGCTCCTCGGGGGAGGGCTCACGCTGGTTCTGCTGCTCAAACTCTACGCGCGCCTTGTTGAGCTTGCTCTGGAAACCTACTTGGTTGAGGGGCATGCGCACGATACGACTGTTCTCGCTGATGGCCTGCAGGATGCTCTGGCGTATCCACCACACGGCGTAGCTGATAAACTTGAAACCGCGTGTCTCGTCAAACTTCTCGGCGGCGCGGATGAGTCCGATATTGCCTTCGTCGATGAGGTCGTTGAGGCTGAGGCCTTGGTTGCTATATTGCTTGGCAACGCTGACCACGAAGCGCAGGTTGGCGCACACGAGCTTCTCCATAGCGGCGCGGTCGCCTTTATGGATTTGCTGGGCGAGGACTACTTCTTCCTCGGTGGATATCATGGGGATGCGGCTTACTTCGCTGAGGTAGCTGCCGATGCCTGCCTCTTGACGGTTGGTGATTCCCTGAACAATCTTTAATTGGCGCATGTTTGTTAATTTGAGGTTTGAAAATAGGGATTTAGGCGTTTGGGCACCTACATACTATCCCATTTTAGAAAAATGGACTGCAAAAATAGTAAAATCTGGTGGAAAAGTTCAAAGAAATGGGATATTTTTTCATCTTTTCTTTGAAGAAAAGTGAAATATGTAATCAAAATGGCTCTAAAAAGGCGATTTTGGCTATTCTTTTATCTTTTTCTTCCAGATAAAGAACCACAGCAGGCTGACTATGGTGGCACCGATGCCGATGGCATAGCTGATGTTGTGGTCGAGGGAGAATCCCTCGGGGGCTATGCAGATATAGCTGGTGCATATAAACAGCATGAATAGCGTGGGGATGAGCGTTATCCAATAGGCTTTTCGACGTCGCGCGAGCCATACGGTGATGGCGAGGAATGTGAAGATACTCAGCGTCTGGTTGGACCATCCGAAGTAGCGCCACAGGATGTCGAAGTTGATAAACATGAGTGCCACTGCTATTGCGAAGAGGGGTATGCAGATGAAGAAGCGCTTGTATATCTTGTCTTGCTTGATGTGGAGCATGTCGGCAGCGATGAGTCGTGCTGAGCGGAAGGCTGTGTCGCCAGTGGTGATGGGTGCTGCCACTACGCCGAGGATGGCGAGCACTGCACCTATGCTGCCGAGCCACGAGTGGCAGATGCCATTGACAAGAAGTGCGGGGTTCATCTTGCCGGTCTCAGGGTCGGTCATATAGTTGATGAGTTTCTCATAGGGTGTGTCGCCTACGGTGCCGAGTGAGTCGGCAAACTTGATGGCGGCTGCTGCCCAGATGAGTGCTACAAAACCCTCGGTAATCATGGCTCCGTAGAAGATGCGGCGTCCGAGTCGCTCATTCTTCAAGCATCGTGCCATCATAGGGCTCTGACTGGCGTGGAATCCGCTGACGGCTCCGCAGGCTATGGTGATGAAGAGTCCCGGGAAGATAGGCATGGTGCCTATGGGGTGGTGGTTGGTGAAGGCTTCAGTGGCTTCGGGTATGTTACCGTCGCAGAGGAAGATGCCTCCGAGTAGTCCGAATGCCATGATGAGCAGGGCGAAGCCGAAGACAGGATAGAGATTGCCGATGAGTTTATCGATGGGCAGCATGGTGGCGAGCATGTAGTAGCTCAGGATGAGGAGTACCCAGGAGGGGAGGTCTGCAAACCCGCCGCTGATATTGTTGAGGAGTCCTGCTGGAGTGGTGATGAAGACTGCTCCCACTAGGACGAGCAGCACGAGGGTGAAGATGCGCATTATCTGTCGGGTGGTATTGCCAAGCTGGTCACCTATTATCTCGGGCAGGCTGATGCCTTTGTTGCGCAGGGATATCATACCGCTCATATAGTCGTGGACTGCTCCGCCGAAGATACAGCCGAGTACTATCCAGAAGAACGCTGCCGGGCCGAAGAGGATGCCTTGTATGGCTCCGAAGATGGGGCCGGTGCCTGCTATGTTGAGAAACTGGATGAGGAATACTTTCCATGTGGGCATGGGGATGTAGTCCACGTTGTCTTGGTTGGTGTAGCAGGGTGTCTTGGCGTTGGGGTCAGGACGGAAGATGCGTTCTACGATGCGGCCATAGATGACGTAGCCGAGGATGAGTAGCAGGAGACTGACGAGGAAGGTGATCATTATTTGCGATTTTACTATTTCCTTTTTATGCGCAATTTATTTTGAGTGGCAAAAGTAATATTTTATTTTGAGATATAGTGAGTTTGTATGATAAAAATGCAGGTACGCGAGAATGCGCGCACCTGCATATATGGGATAGGCTAGTAAGGTCTAAC
>JAFZUB010000105.1 GCA_017618515.1 Bacteroidaceae bacterium | reverse complement strand
TATGTCCAGCGTATCGAGGTGGGCAATGGCTCCTTTGTGGAGGCGGGCCGTCCCGTGGTTGCGGTGTCTCAGAACCGCGACCTTCAGCTACGGGCCGAAGTGCAGCCCCGCTACTACGGTTGCCTGAAAGACATCGAGGGAGTCAATATCCGCATTCCGGGCGACAACCATGTCTACACGCTTGACGAGTTGGGCGGTTCGCTCGTCTCGTATGGGCGTGCCACCGATGCCGGATGCCCCTTAATCCCCGTCACCTTCAAGCTTCGCAATAGTGGCAACATCCTTAACGGCAGCTTCGTAACGGTGTATATCACCACCAAGGGTGACCGTCAGGTGCTTGCCGTCCCCAACGAGTCCATAGTGGAGGAGATGGGAAGCTACTTCCTGTTCGTGAAGGTGTGCGATGTAGAATATGAGAAGCGTCCCGTCACACTGGGTGCCACCGACGGTGTCCGTACCGAGATTGTCTCAGGCATTAAGGAGGGTGACATAGTGGTCACTACAGGCGCCTCCATTCTTCGTCTGGCACAAGGGGGTGCGGCTCTCGACCCCCATGCGGGACATGTGCACTAGTCCGGCTCGCCGTATGTAGTTATTTATTTGTACAACCCTTAACCTATTCATAGTCATGAATCAGAATAACCATCATATTTCCCCCCTTTTGGCCAAGGGCTTGTCGATGGCGGTCTTCCTCCTGATGCTGCTTGTGGCGAAAGGAGTGGGTGCGCAGCCCCATTACAGCGAGGTGTTGCGGCATGCCGAGGCGCATAATCCCACCCTGCTGGCAGCGGCAAAACATGCCGAGGCCGAGCGTTCTGCCGCCCATCTGGGGGCCTTGCTGCCCGACCCTGAGGTGGAAGCGGCCTATTTTTTGAGCAACCCTGCGGACTTGGGTGTGCGGTGGGACCTCAATTTCTCCCAATCGTTCGAGATGCCCTCGGTGCTGGTGCGCCGTGCCCGTCTGCGCAACCTTCAGGAACATGCTGCCGAACTGAGCTACGAGATAGTGCGGCGGAATGTGCTGATGGAGGTGCAGCAGCTCTGTGCCGACTGGATTTACTACCACGCCATGGTGCAGATATACGCCCTCCGCACTGAGACGGCCACCCATCTGGCGGTACTGTACAATAGACGCTTTGAGGCAGGTGACTGCTCGGTGCTTGAATTCAACCGCGCACAGATGTATTTGGCCGATATGCAGAACCAGGCCTCAGAGGCTTGGCAGAAGGAGGACCACTGCACTCACGACCTCCGCACGATTGTGGGCGACGATGCCTATACGTTCTTCAAGGAAGAGTATGACCCCATCGTGGTCAGCAGCACATTCGAACAATGGTATGAGCAGATGGAGATGCGCAACCCCTCCCTTCGCCAGCTGGAGAACCAAATCGCCATAGGGCGACAGCAGACACAGCTCAGCCGTGCCAGCTGGTTGCCCTCGATGTCGGTCGGCTATGCTTCGGAGAACCGCGTGGGAGAAACCTTCCAAGGGGTAAAAGTGGGCCTCACGCTGCCTATATGGAGCCAGCAGAGGGCTGTGCGTACCGCCCAGCTGGAGACCGAGGCCGCCAGCCAGGAATTGGAAGCCCAGCGGACAGTGCTGTATAACAAGCTCAGCTGCATGTTCCACCGGCATGAGGCCTTGCTGCAGAATGTGCAGAAGCTCAAAGCGATGTTCCAAAGATACAACAGCTTGGAGTATCTCGAAAGGGCCTTGGAAGCCGGAGAGATAAATCTGGAGCAGTATCTTCAGCAGTCGGACTTCTATCACGAGATGGAGCTGAAGATATGGTCCACGGCTCACGAGCTGGAACAAATCCACCTCTATCTCTATTCGATTGAGCTCTGAGAGAATGTAATAAAAGGTTAAAAAGTTCGCTACGCTTGAACGTTGAAAAGTTTAAAAGCTAAGCGCGCCTTTAGATTAAAACTTTAAATGAAAGAATATCATGTTTAACAAGATAATACGTTTTAGTTTAGACCACAATCTGTTTGTCATCACAGCAGCCGTCCTGCTGATGGTGGCGGGTTTGTGGTCGTCCAGCCGTACCGACATCGATGTCTTCCCCGACCTCACCGCTCCGCAGGTTGTCGTGATGACCGATGCCCACGGCATGGCACCCGAAGAGGTGGAACGGTTGGTCACCTTCCCGATTGAGACTGCCGTCAACGGTGCGACGAATGTGCGTCGTGTCCGCTCCACGTCGCTGCAGGGCAGCAGCTTCGTCTTTGTCGAGTTTGACTGGGGAATGGATGTATTCCGTGCCCGTCAGATTGTCAGCGAGAAGATGTCCACCCTGAGCGAGCAGCTGCCCGAAGGCATTACGCCCGTCATGGCGCCCCAGAGCAGCGTCATGGGTGAGATTCTTTTTGTGTCCCTTCAGGTGGACAGCACCAGGCATGCAGCCTCGCCCACCAGCCAGCAGGAGCTTCGCACCCTTGCCGAATGGGTGGTCAAACCTGCCATATTGGGCACCGGCGGTGTGTCGCAGGTAACCATTATTGGTGGCGATTATAAGCAGTACCAGATTTTGGCCGACCCCATCCGGATGCAGGCCTTCGGTGTCACCATGGCCGATTTGGAGGCATTGGGGAGTGCGGTCAGTGCCAACTCCACGGGTGGCGTCATCCGCGACTTTGGAAACGAATATGCGCTTCGTGGCATGGCCCGCACGTGCGACCTCGACGAGCTGGGCAATTCGTTTGTCACGATGCACGAAGGCCATCCCATACGCCTCAGCGATGTGGCCGAGGTGCGCGTGGGGTCTGCCCCCAAGTTGGGCTATGCTTCTTGCAATGCACAGCCAGCGGTCATCCTCTCCATATCCAAACAGCCCAATATCAACACGCTGCGCGTGACGGAGAGTATAGAGTCTAATCTTGAGAACATCGCCAAAACCCTTCCGCCCGATGTGGTGATGAACACCAAGATATTCCGCCAGGCAGACTTTATTGAGTCTTCTGTAGGCAATGTCGGCAAGGCTTTGATTGAGGGCGCCCTCTGCGTCATCATCATCTTGTTCCTCTTCTTGGGCAGTTTCCGCACCACGCTCATCTCCATCATAGCCATCCCCCTGTCGTTGTTGGGCACAGTGACGGCGCTCTATCTTCTTGGCTATGAAATAAACACCATGACCCTCGGCGGCATGTGTATCGCCATCGGCTCCTTGGTGGACGATGCCATCATCGATGTGGAGAATGTCTACAAGCGACTCAGGCAGAACCATCATCTGCCTGTGGAACAGCGCGACTCGTCCTTCAACGTGGTCTTTAAAGGCTCCTCGGAAATCCGCAGCTCCATCATCCATGCCACCTTTATCATCATGATTACCTTTGTGCCCCTGTTCTTTGTCAGCGGGCTCGAAGGGCGGATGTTGAAGCCGCTGGGGGTGGCCTACCTCATATCTCTGGCCATGTCGTTGAGGGTGGCCATGACGGTGACGCCGCTTCTGTGCAAACTTTTGCTCTCTGATGAGGCCTACCTTAACCGCCGCACCAAGGACAGTTGGATTGCCTCGTGGCTCCTCAAGGGCTACCGCAGTGCCCTGCAATGGACGTTCAGGCACAAGAGGCCTGTATTGACCGCCACGGCACTCGGCCTCATAGCCGC
>JAFZUB010000104.1 GCA_017618515.1 Bacteroidaceae bacterium | reverse complement strand
GGGAAAGCATCCGACACCTCGCCGATATGCATCTTCTCCACTGCGAGGGCTATGTCCTGATATGTGCGGTGCAGCTCATCCATACGTATGCGTGAGGTCAGTGTGCCATCGTGGGGATCGGCGTAGGCCATCAGTCCGTTGTTGAGACGTGTGTCTTTGTCCTCCGAGTAGATAACCACAGCCTGGTCGAAGGACATCTTCTCTGTACGTACCAGATTGGCCACACTGTCGAGGCGGGCCAGAGTCTTGCGTGTCTCAGCCGACGATATCTCGGGAGTACGCAGTATATGGCGGCAATTTACCTTGTCGCCCCTGCGCTCAATGAGCTGGATGATGTGGTAGCCATATTCGGTGTGCACAATTTTAGACACCGTCTTAGGGTCGGTCAGCGCGAAAGCAACGGTAGAGAACTCGGGTACCAGCTCTGCCCTACCCTTGAAGCCCAGCTCTCCGCCGTTGAGAGCACTGCCGTCCTCTGAATACAGGCGTGCCAGCATGGCAAACGACTCACCCTTGTTTACCCTCTCAGCATACTCCATCAGCTCGCCCTTTATGCGGGCCACCTCGTCCTGTGTCACCAGCGGTGTCTCGCTGATAATCTGTATCTCCACCTGAGTGGGGATGGTAGGCAGGCTGTCCTTGGGGATGTCCTTGAAGTAACGGCGCACCTCGGCGGGCGTGGCATTCACGTCGCCGATAATCTTGTTGCGCACCTGCATCATCTTGAATTGGTCTATCATAGACTGCGTCACTTGGGCGCGTATCTCCTTCATCGTCATGTTGCGATAGTTCTCCAGAGCGCGCTCCGAACCGGCGATGCTCACCTGACGCTGCACCTCACCGTCCACATAGCTCTGCACGTCGGCCTCCGACACCTCAATGCTGTCAAGCACTGCCTGATGCAGAAACAGTTTCTGTATGGCTATCTCCTCGGGTATCACCACATAGGGGTCGCCCTCTATCGGTGTGCGGTTATACTCTGCGGCAAGGCGCTGCATCTCGATGTCCGACTTCAGTATCGGCTCGTCGCCCACTATCCATGCCACCTCGTCCAGCACATTGTCATTCTGCGCCTGAGCCGCAAGGCCCACCATGCACAGCATCACAAGGATATATCTCATTCGCTTCATTGTCATTACCATTTAGTCGTGTTTGTTGACCGTAGCCAGCACCGCCTCATTCACCGAGTACGGATACTTCTCACGTAGCCCGGCAATCCACTCGGCTTCCTTCTGCGCTTGGTAGTCGCTCACCACCTGAGCCCTGACGTCAATCACGTCCTTGGGCTGCTTGAGCACCTTGCCCTCGGCACCGTAGAAAGGCAGCACCTTGTTGGGCTTGGGCTGCTTGCCGTTCTTAAACTTGAGGTAGTCCACCACGGCATTGTCGCCTTTCTTATACACACCGAAGTGTACGCGCACGGCCTGCACCGTGTCGGCGGGCAGCACCTGCTTCAGTTTCTCCACTCCCTCGTCGGCAGTGCATTTCTTCAGTATGCGCGCTATCTGCTTGGCGGTAGCTTTGCTCTTGGTGCGGTAGGTATAGCCGCGGAAGTGCGGCTCCTTCCATTGGTAGTCGCTCTTGTGCGCCTTAAACCATGCCGCGAGGCCTGCCTCGTCGTTGGCGGCCTGCTCCCACATCATGCGGTTGCTGGCTTCGTAGAGCAGCAGTCCGTCGTAGTATTCAGCGATGAGATATTTCAGATCAGGTTGCTGCGCCAGCGCCTTGGCCTGTATCTGCAGCAGCACATCCTCGCGGGTCAGCGTGCCACCCGACTCCCTGACCATGCGCTGCACCATATGCTCGGCTGCATCCTCTTTGAGTCCGCGCTTATCGAGAATCTCCTGTATCTCGGCTTTTTTCTCGGCATAGGGCTCCAGTGGCTTGCGCTCCAGCATGTTGATGATATGGTAGCCGGCGGCTGTGAGCACCGGCTTGCCTGTCTGTCCGGGGCGCAGCGCCCATGCCGCGTCGCGAAACTCAGGTATCACCTGCGCGGGGCCTATCCACGGCAGCTCGCCACCCTGCATTGATGAGCCTCGGTCTTCAGAGTACTGCCTTGCCAGTTCGGCGAAGTCGGCGCCAGCCTGTAGCGCGTCGTAGATGGAGTCGATGCGCACCTTGGCGGCGTTGACCTGCTCGATGTTGGAGTTCTGCGGCACATAGAGCATGATGTGGCGCACCCTTACGATGTCGCTGTCGCCCACGCTCTCCTTTAGGCTCTCATACACCGAGCGTATTACAGAGTCGGCATAGAGTGAGTCATAGACAAACGGCTTCAGCTGAACATCGCGGTAGGTGCGATACTCCGTCTGAAACGATGTCAGCGTGTCGAGCTTCGCATCGAGCGCGGCCTGCACCTTCATGCGGTAGTTGGCAAACAGCTCCACATAGTCTTTGATGTCCTGCTCAGTCACCTGCGACGGCGAATCGTAGTTCTTGTTGAGTGAATACTCAAACTCGCTCCTCGTCACATCGCGGCCCGCCACCGTCATCAGCACCGGGTCACTCTGCGCAAAGCATATCACGCTCCACGCTCCCACTATCATAAATATTGCGAAACGCCTCAACATATTTACAATTTGACAATTTACTATTTAGCAATTAATTAGTCTGTGTCTTCCCCCTTCACGGAGGGATAAGAGGGGGGGGGCTTAGCAATTCGGCTGACTGTAGTTCGGTGCCTCGCTGGTGATAGTGATGTCGTGCGGATGGCTCTCCAGCACACCAGCGTTAATTATGCGAGTGAACTTAGCATTGTGCAGCGCCTCGATGGTCGGCGCACCGCAGTAGCCCATGCCTGAGCGCAGACCGCCCACTAGCTGGTAGATTACCTCCTGCACCGTGCCTTTGTAAGGCACTCGACCAGCGATGCCCTCGGGCACCAACTTCTTGGTCTCCGACACACCGCCCTGGAAGTAGCGGTCCTTGCTGCCGTTCTCCATGGCCTCCAGCGAGCCCATGCCGCGGTAGGTCTTGAATTTACGGCCGTTCAGGATAATCGTCTCGCCCGGACTCTCCTCAGTACCAGCCACCAGCGAACCAATCATCACACAGTCGCCACCGGCGGCGAGAGCCTTCACCACGTCGCCGCTGTAGCGCAGACCCCCGTCGGCAATCTTCGGCCCGCCTGTGCCCTTGAGAGCCTGAGCCACATCGTAGATAGCCGAGAGCTGGGGCACACCCACGCCGGCCACCACGCGAGTGGTGCAGATACTTCCGGGGCCAATGCCCACCTTGATAGAATCGGCGCCAGCCTCCACCAGCATAGTGGCAGCCTCGCCGGTAGCCACGTTGCCCACCACGATGTCCACGCCGCTGAAGCTGGCCTTGGCCTCCTTAACCTTGTCAATCACGCCCTTCGAGTGGCCGTGAGCCGTGTCGATGACTATGGCATCGGCGCCAGCCTTGATGAGCGCCTCCATGCGGTCGAGCGTGTCGGCGGTTACGCCTACGCCAGCTGCTACGCGCAGACGGCCCTTGTCGTCCTTGCAGGCCATCGGCTTATCCTTAGCCTTGGTGATGTCCTTGTAGGTAATCAGACCCACCAGTTTGCCGTCCTTGCCGATGACAGGCAGTTTCTCAATCTTGTTCTCCTGCAGAATCTTCGCAGCGCTACCGAGGTCAGTCTGCTGGTCGGTATATACCAGGTGCTCGCTCGTCATCACCTCGTCAATGAGCTTACTGGTGTTGAGCTCGAAGCGAAGGTCGCGGTTTGTGACGATGCCCACCAGATGACCTTCGGCGTCCACTACGGGAATACCGCCGATGTGATATTCGTGCATCAACTTCAGTGCGTCGCCCACGGTCTTACCGCGCTGTATGGTGACGGGGTCGTAGATCATGCCGTTCTCGGCACGTTTCACGATGGCCACCTGGCGAGCCTGCTCCTCGATGGACATATTCTTGTGGATTACACCCATGCCACCCTCGCGGGCGATAGCGATGGCCATCTTGGCCTCCGTCACCGTGTCCATGGCGGCAGACACAAAGGGAATGTTCAGCCTAATGTTACGGGAGAACTTAGTGCCCAGCTCCACGGTACGCGGCAGCACCTCGGAGTAGCCGGGAATCAGCAACACATCATCGTATGTCAGACCGTCTGACACAACCTTGTCGGCAAGAAAAGAAGATTTCATAAAACTATATTTTAATTTACTATTTTCGATTTACAATTTACAATTTATGTACTATTTAGATATTTAGCTATCTCACCTGCGCGTTATAGAGGAGTTAATTATTAACTGCAAAGATACATTCTTTTTCTCAAAGAGACGC
>JAFZUB010000012.1 GCA_017618515.1 Bacteroidaceae bacterium | reverse complement strand
GCTACCCCTCGATAGAGGAGGAGCGTATGGTGGTGGACAACCATATCAAGGGCAAGAGCCAGGAGGTGAAGCCGATGGTGGGTGTGAAGGATATCCTGGAAGCCCGCGAGGTGGTGAAGCAGATTTATGTGAGCGAGGAGATAGAGAAATATATCACCGACATAGTGTTTGCCACTCGCTACCCCGACCGCTATAACATGCCCGACATGAAGCAGAACATTAGCTTCGGCGGCTCTCCGCGTGCGAGCATCAATCTGGCGCTGGCTGCCAGGGCGTATGCCTTCCTCAAGCACAGAGGCTACGTGATTCCCGACGATGTGAGGGCGATGGCTCACGATGTGCTGCGCCACCGCATTGGGCTCACCTATGAGGCTGAGGCTAACAACATCACGGCTGACGATATCATCAACCAGATACTGGAGAACGTGAAGATTAGCTAAATGGACACTAACGAACTGCTCAAGAAGGTGAGGCAGCTGGAGATAAAGACCCGGGTGCTGAGCAACAATGTCTTTGCGGGCGAGTATCACTCGGCCTTCAAGGGCAGGGGCATGTCGTTTAGTGAGGTAAGAGAGTATCAGGTTGGCGACGACGTAAGGGATATCGACTGGAATGTGACCGCCCGCTTCGGTCGTCCTCACACGAAGTTGTTTGAGGAGGAGCGAGAGCTGACGGCGGTGCTGATGGTGGATGTGTCGGGCAGCCTGAACTACGGCGCTTACAATGGTGTGGGGCGCGACATGGTGAGCGAGATAGCTGCCACGTTGGCGTTTTCTGCCATTCAGAATAACGACAAGATTGGTGTGGTGTTCTACAGCGACCGTATAGAGAAATATATTCCGCCCAAGAAGGGCCGCAAGCATATATTGTATATTCTGCGCGAGTTGCTGGAGCTGGAGCCTGAAGGGCGCGGCACTGATCTGGGCAATGCGCTGGAGTTTTTAATCAATACTCAGAAGAAGGCCTGCTCGGTGTTTGTGTTGAGCGACTTCGTGGGCGGTAGTGACTTCAAGAAACCGCTGATGGTTGCCAGTCGCAAGCACGAGGTGGCTGCCATACAGGTGTATGACCGCTTCATGGCTGAGCTGCCCAATGTGGGCATGATTAAGGTGACGGACAGCGAGAACGGCGAGGACCAGTATGTGGACTCTGCCTCCAAGAGGGTAAGGCAGGCGCATGCCCAGCACTGGGTGGAGCACGAGCGGAAGCTGAAGGAACTGTTCAGTGCGCAGAAGGTGGACTTCGTTAGTCTGACGACGGAGGACGACTATGTGACGGCGCTTAAGGAGCTATTTGATAGGAGAGTTAGGAGTTAGAAGATGAAGAAAAAGATAATATCGCTGCTGTGCCTGTTGACCACTACAATGGTGATGGCTCAGGTGAATGTGACGATGAAGATGGATACGAACCAGATATTCATCGGCGAGCAGGTGCTGCTCAAGCTCAAGGTGAGCGCGGGAAGCAACGATATTGTCATTGTGCCGCAATATCCCGACAGTGTGCTGGTGGAGGGTGTAGAGGTGCTGAGCCACTACCGCGAGAGCACCTCCAGTCTTGATGCCGGACGCCGCCAGACGATAGTGGAGGCCTACCGCATCACTTCGTTTGACTCGGCGCTATATTACATACCCCCGATGGAGGTGCAAGTGGGCGACAGTGTATATAAGAGCAAGAGCGGCATGGCACTGAAGGTGGTGAGTCCTGAGGTGGACACTACCAAGGTGGATAAGTTCTACGGTCCCAAGGAGAACGCGGAGGTCTATTACGACTGGAGCGACCTGCGGCGTCCGTTCCTGCTGTGGCTGCTGGGTGTGCTGCTACTACTGGCGGCTGCCTATATGGCTGTGCAGATAAAGAATAATCACCGCATATTGCCTAAGCTGAAGCTGCATCTGGAGGGACCGCCGCATAAGTGGGCGATGCGCCAGATAGCCAAGCTGCAGGTAAATCGTCCCGAGGCTCCCGAGGAGGCTCACCGCTACTATGCCGACCTCACCGACATTGTGCGTACTTACATCGCTCGACGCTATGGTTTCAAGGCTACGGCTATGACCTCGGCGCAGATTATAGAGCGACTGCAGGGTGCCAACGACACTAAGTTGTTGGCGGAGTTGCAAGAGATGTTTGAGGCTGCTGACTTGGTGAAGTATGCAGGCCTGAATACCGCGATAGATGAAAATGACCGCAATCTGCTCATAGCCATTGAGTATGTGAACGCCACCAAGGAAACGGAGGCTGACAAGAAGCGTGCTCCCAAGCTCAAAGAGGAGCCGAAAGTCAAGCGCAGTCGTCGACAGAGGGCTCTGCTGGTGGCAGCCAATGTGGCTGTGGCAGCGGCGGGAGTTGCCCTGTTTGTGTGGGCAGTGGTGATAATGTATAATATGTATTATTAGAGGAGCAAGGAGTATAGAAGTATGGAGTTTGTTAATCCTGCATGTTTGTTGCTGCTGTTGCTGCTGATTCCCTACGGCATTTGGTTTTTTCTGCTGAGGGGACGTAAGGAGCCTTCGATGAAGATTCCTTCTACGCAGGCATACCAGAACGCAGCGAAGTCGATGCGACAGCGCCTGATGTGGGTGCCGTTTGCATTGAGGGCGCTCAGCTTTGCCATGGTCGTGGTGGTGCTGGCGCGACCGCAGAGCAGCAATAGCTGGAACGACTCCGAGGTGGAGGGCATAGACATCATGCTGGCGATGGATGTGTCGACGAGTATGATGGCAATGGACTTCAAACCTAATCGTGTGGAGGCGGCACGCATGGTGGCGACAGACTTTGTGTCGCGCCAGCGTAATGATAATATCGGACTGACTATCTTTGCCGGCGAGGCATTCACCCAGTGTCCGCTCACCACCGACCACGAGGCACTACTACAAATGTTTACCAACATCAGTTGCGACCTGCCTGCCACGGGTATGATTGACGACGGTACTGCGATTGGTATGGGCATCGCCAATGCTGCGAGCCGCCTGCAAGAGAGCAAGGCCAAGAGCAAGGTGATAATACTGCTTACTGACGGCTCCAACAATATGGGCGAGATATCGCCGCTCACTGCCGCCGAGATGGCCAAAGCGCTGGGAATCCGCGTTTATACCATCGGCGTGGGCACCAACGGCACTGCCACATTCCCATATCCTCTGCCTGGCGGCGGGGTGAGCTACACTCGTATGCCAGTGGAGATTGACACCAATATGCTGAAGGAGATTGCCTCCACCACTGGCGGCAAGTTCTATCGCGCCACAAACAATAACGAACTGGAGAAGATATACGAGGACATCTCCAAGTTGGAGAAGTCGCGTATCATGGTCACCAACTATACCAAGCGCCACGAGGCCTACTACCCGTTTGCGCTTATAGCTCTGATAGCGTTGCTGCTGGAGCTGCTGCTCAGCAACACGTTGCTGAAGAAGATACCGTAGGAGTTGAACATTGAATATTGAACATTGAGATGTTTAGATTTGCCAATCCTGAATACTTGTATCTGCTGACAGTGCTGCCACTGCTGGTGCTGCTGTTTTGGCTCAACCGCAAGGCGGGGCGCAAGCGTTTGCTGCGCCTTGGCAAGGCTGAGTATGTGAAGCGGCTGATGGCTGAGGTGTCGGAGACGAGAGTATGGATGAAGTTTGGCTTGCTGATAGGTGCCCTTGCTATTGTAGTGCTCATCTTGGCGCGTCCTCAGATGGGTATGCGCATGAAGACCGACAATGTGTCGGGCATAGAGGTGGTGGTGGCCATGGATGTGAGCAACTCAATGATGGCAGATGATGTGGAGCCCAACCGTCTGGCCAAGGCCAAGCAGGTGGTTAACTCGCTCTGCAGCCGACTGAAGAATGATAAAGTGGCTTTGGTCGTCTTTGCCGGCAACGCTTTCCTGCAGATGCCCATGTCAGCTGACAATGTGTCGGTGAAGATGTTTCTGGACGCTATCAACACAGGCATGATTCCCACTCAGGGCACATCCATAGCTGAGGCGCTGAAGATAAGCAGTAACAGTTTCTCAGCGCAGAAGGATGTGAAGCGGGCCGTGGTGGTTATTACCGACGGCGAAGACCATGAGGGTGGGGTGGAGGAAGCGCTATCCGACCTGAAGAAAAAGGGCGTAAGTGTCTATGTGCTAGGTATCGGTAGCACAAAGGGTGCTACTATTAAGCACGGCAACGACTATATGCGTGACATCGACGGCAATGTGGTGGTGACGCGACTCAACGAGGATATGTGCCGGCAGATAGCAAAGACTGCCGACGGCAACTATATACATGTGGACAACAGCAACTCAGCGCAAGACCAGCTGGTGGACGAACTCAACCACCTGCAACGCAGCGAGCTTAGCAGTTCGGCCTACGAGGAATACAACGACCTCTTCCCGTGGCTGGCAATAGTTGCGTTGGTGTTGCTGGCCCTAGAGGTGGTGGTGCAGCCGCGTAAGAGTCACTACTTCGACTCTTGGAACTTGTTTTCTGTAAGGCCTCCACACAAGACGATGATGCTACTGTTGTTTATAGGCTTGAGCATAACTGCCAGCGGTCAGTCGGCCACCAAGGTGCAGACGCATAAGGGCAACATCTCGTTCACCAAGAAGTTGGACTCCCTTGCAGTGATTCATTACCAGAAAGCCATAGCGCTCGACAGCACTAACTTCAAAGCGCACTACAACCTCGGTAACACCTATCTGCGACAGGGGAAGGCACAGGATGCGCTGCGAGAATATGAGAAGAGTGCCACTCTCTCACCGTCGCGATTGGTGAAGGCAGGCATATACCATAACATCGGCGTTATCAATCAGAGCGCCCAGCAGTTTGACAAAGCCATCGACGCATACAAGAAGTCGCTGCGCGCTTATCCCCTTGACGACCGCACCCGCTATAACCTTGCCCTGTGTCAACATCAGCGCAAGAAGAATCCCAATCCGCAGCCTAACCAGCAGCAGAACAAGGACGACAAGCAGGGACAGGACAAAGACAAGAAAGACCAGCAACAGCAACAAAACCAGCAGCAAGATAAAAACCAGCAGAAGCAACAACCTCAAGACCAGCAGATGTCGAAACAGAATGCGGAGCAGATGTTGCGTGCTGTGCAGATGCGCGAACGAGAGACACAGGATAAGCTCAAACGCAAGATGCAGCCTGTGGGACGTAGGCATCTGGAGAAAAACTGGTAACCAGACCTCTCATGAAGCATATAATAGTATCCATAATTCTATTACTTACAACACTGGGTGTAAATGCCGCTGTCACGGTGACAGCCAAGGCCCCGGCTGCTGTGGGGGTAGGCGAGCAGTTTCGTCTACAATACACGGTCAACTCTGCCGATGTGGCCGGCCAGCCTCATATAGGAAACGTTGCGGGCTTTGACGTAGTGTATGGTCCTGCTATATCTACCAGCCATAGTTTCACCTCCATCAACGGTCATTCTACCGAGAATTCGTCCACTACGTTCACATTTACGCTTATCGCTCGCAAGGAGGGTAAGTATCAGGTGCCAGCGGTCACGCTTAATGTGGGTGGTAATAACTATACATCCAATAGTCCCACGGTGCAAGTGGTGAAGGGGAGTGGATACTCCACGGGCTCGCAGAATGCCCGTACTTCTCAGAGCGCTCCAGGTGGTCAGAGTACAAGCAGTCAAGGGTCTCACCGCGTAGGTCCCGGTGATCTATATATTGAGGTCTCGGCGAATAAGCGCACCGTATATGAGCAGGAGCCAGTGCTACTGTCATACAATGTATATACCACTCAGGCTCTTGAGCAGTTGCAGGGAAAAATGCCCGACCTGAAGGGATTTGTGGCCAAGGAAGTGCCACTGCCTCGCGAGAAGCATCTGAGCATCGTCAATCGTAACGGTCGCACGGTGCAGACCACCACGTGGAGCCAATATGTGATGTTTCCGCAGCAGAGCGGCAAGCTCACTATCCCATCTATTCCTTTTGAGGGTGTCATAGCGTATGCCAACCGCAATATCGACCCCATCGATGCATTCTTTTTCGGCACCAACGCTACTACCCGCATCAACCACACTGTCCATGCGCCAGCCCTTGACATCACTGTAAAGCCGTTGCCTACTAAGCCGTCGACATTTTCTGGCGGTGTAGGTAATAACTTCGCTATTTCGGCAGTCCTTGCCAGCAAGACGCCACGCGAGAATGAGACACTCACGTTGAAGGTGAAGATTAGTGGTACAGGCAATATTGACCTCATCACTCCTCCGGAGGTGCATTTCCCTGCCGACTTCGAGCAGCTAGACAATAAATCCGTGGCAAACACCACGCTTACTCCTGAGGGAATGAAGGGTGATCTGACGATAGAGTACTATGCCATCCCCAACCATAAGGGACAATATGTTATCCCTCCTGTGGAGCTGACATATTTCAGTCCCGCCGACGGGGAGTATCACACCATCTCCTCAGGCAAGCCTGTGGTAGTGAAAGTAGCCAAGGGTAATCCCAACTCCTATGCTGCTCGCCAGCGCATGAAAAATGATGACATCCGCCATATCCATCTCGACCCCATTTCTGCTGACAGCACTGCCGGCGGAGGTGGTATGTTGCCCGTGGCAGTAGTGTATGTGCTGCTCGTGGCATTATTTGTGGTGGCATACATAATATTGCAACTCAGGCAGCGCCGTAGCGCCGATGTGCAAGGCCGACTACTGCGCAAGGCCGGCAGCAAGGCTAACGCCCGACTACGCACTGCCCAACGGATGATGCAGAGCGGTAAAGCGTCAGAGTTCTATGCCGAGACACTCAGCGCATTGCGCGACTTTGTGGCCGACAAGCTTGCACTTCCAGTCACCGATGTCACTAAAGAGAAAATCTCTGCTCTCTTTGCGGAATATGGTGTACCAGAGGAACTTAGCATGCGTTACAGCGAAGCGGTGAGCGACTGCGAACTGCATATCTACGGCGTAAGCTCTGACAATAGCGAGGAGATGCATCGCACTTATAAAGCTGCCGAGGAGATAATCACCAAACTCAATCCTTTGCTTAAGAAAAAGAAGAAATAATGCGTACCTTATATATATATATAATATTGTCGTTGTTTGCCTTGACGGTTAATTCTCAAGCCTCAAGCCTCAAGTCCCAGACCTCTAAGGCTGTTGCTGACACTCTCTACTCGCAACATCACTACGCTGAGGCTGCCGAGGCATACACCAGTCTGCTCAAGGCTAACCCCGACAATGCCCAGCTGCTATATAATCTGGGCAACTGCTATTACAGGCTCAAGGATATTCCGCACGCAATTCTGGCATACGAGCGTGCAGCCAAACTGAATCCTTCTGACGGCGATTGTCGCCATAACCTTACCCTGGCCCGTGCGCAGACTCAAGACAAGTTCTACTCATCGTCTGATCTTGACATAGCGTGGTCTATCAATAGTTTTGTCAATACTTTCGGTGCTACGGGCTGGGCATGGCTCTCTGCTGTTGCTCTCGGAGTGATGCTCGCTGCCATCCTGCTGATGCGTTTCAGCAATGTGAGGTGGGTGAAGAAGTCGGCTTTCGCAGTGATATTGCTTGCTGCCGTGTGCATAATTCTCTTCATCTTATTAGCCTTTGTCCAGCGCAGTAAACACAACGACCACTCTGCGGCAATCATCATGAATACTACCAAGCTCATGAGCACTCCCGACACTACGGGCACCAATCTTTTCACGCTACATGGTGGCACCAAGGTTTCGCTCAATGACACCACACTTCCCGCGTGGTCTGAGGTGTCGCTTAGTGATGGACAGAAAGGATGGATAAGCAATGAGGACATGGAGAAAATATGATACCTTTGCTATAACAATTAAATCTCAACTTCAAATGAAAAAAGTTTTCTTTCTTTTCTATCTGCTGACCGCCTCTCTCTTTGCGGTAGCACAAAGCGAAACTCTTGAAGTGTATATCCTTGATGCAAGTGGCACTCCTACCAATGTGCGCAATGCGCCGAAGGGTAAGGTTGTTGATCAGGTTCCTGTAGAAGGAGAATGGGTCTTCTATGTTGGTAATCCACGCAATGGTTGGTGGAAAATCGTTGATGATGCTTATTATGATTCTAACCCCGACAATGCGGATGAGGATGGCAATTGGCCTCACAAGAAACTTCAGGGTTCTCAGACTGGCTACTGGGTACATTACAGCTGTATTGGCTTCGGTCTCGTTGGTAGTAGTGAAGAGCATAAGCTACGCGCTGCCCCCGGCAATAATAGCAAGGTTGTGTACACTACTCATTCTACGGAGGAATACTTTCACCCGCTTGCCATAAAGGGAACATGGGTGAAGGTTGTTAGCGCAAATGGCAAGCATACAGGTTGGATAACGCGTGACATGATATGCTCAAATCCCCTAACAACTTGTCCCTAATTTCTTGCGATTTCGTTTTTTATTATTATCTTTGCATCCACAATAGAAAACAGACAATATAAATATGTATAGAACTAAGACATGTGGCCAGCTGCGCATTAGCGATGTAGGCCAACAGGTAACCCTGGCGGGCTGGGTGCAGAGAACCCGCAAGATGGGAGGTATGACATTTGTGGATCTCCGCGACCGCTATGGTATCACTCAGCTAGTTTTTAACGAAGAGACTGACAAAGCTCTCTGTGACGAGGCCAACAAACTTGGTCGCGAATATGTGATTCAGATTGAGGGCACCGTCAACGAGCGGTACAACAAGAATCCCAAGATGCCCACGGGCGACATTGAGATTATCGTCTCTACGCTTAAGGTGCTCAATGCCAGCCTCACGCCCCCGTTCACAATTGAGGAGAACTCCGATGGTGGCGATGAACTCCGCATGAAGTATCGCTACCTTGATTTGCGTCGCAGCAATGTGAGGGCCAATCTGGAACTGCGCCATAAGTTCTGCCTTGCTGTAAGGCATTTCCTTGACAGCAAGGGTTTCCTTGAGATAGAGACTCCCGTGCTGGTAGGCTCCACGCCGGAAGGAGCACGTGACTTCATCGTGCCTTCCCGAATGAATCCTGGACAGTTCTATGCATTGCCGCAGAGTCCGCAGACTCTCAAGCAGTTGCTGATGGTGGCTGGCATGGATCGTTATTTCCAGATAGTGAAATGTTTCCGCGACGAAGACCTTCGTGCTGACCGCCAGCCTGAGTTCACGCAGATAGACTGCGAGATGAGTTTTGTGGAGCAGGACGACATCATCCGCACTTTTGAGGCGCTGACCAAGTATCTCTTCAAGGAGGTGCGCGGCTATGACCTCGGCGAGGAGCCCTTCCTGCGTATGCCGTGGATTGAGGCTATGACTCGCTTTGGCTCTGATAAGCCCGACATGCGTTTTGGCATGGAGTTTGTTGAGTTGATGGATGTACTTAAGGGCACTGGTGAGTTTGCTGTGTTCAACGAGGCAGAGTATGTCGGCGGTATCTGCGCCAAGGGCTGCGCAGTTTATACTCGCAAGCAGATAGACGAGCTCACCAACTTCGTTAAGAGTCCGCAGATTGGTGCTAAGGGACTTGTCTATGCTCGCGTCACTGAGGAAGGTGTCAAGAGTTCCGTCGATAAGTTCTATAGCCCAGAAGTGCTGCAGAGTTTGGCTCAGAAGATGGGCGCCGAGGTTGGCGATCTCATCCTCATCATTAGTGGTCCTGATGCTATGAAGGCTCGCAAGCAACTCTGCGAACTGCGACTGTTGATGGGCGAACGCCTCGGCCTCAGGGATAAGAACAAATTTGCATTGCTGTGGGTTGTTGACTTCCCGATGTTTGAGTGGAGCGACGAGGAACAGCGCCTGATGGCTATGCACCACCCGTTCACAGCCCCCAAGCCTAGTGATGTGCCTAAGCTCGACACCGACCCCGCTTCAGTGCTTGCCGATGCATATGATATGGTTTGCAATGGTGTGGAAGTAGGCGGTGGCTCTATTCGTATCCACGACGCAGTGCTGCAGGCAAAGATCTTCGAAGTGCTTGGCTTCACTCCCGAGAAGGCGCAGGAGCAGTTCGGCTTCCTGATGAATGCCTTCAAGTATGGTGCGCCACCTCATGGTGGTCTGGCTTACGGTCTCGATCGTTTTGTCAGCCTCTTTGCCGGCCTTGATTCCATCCGCGATTGCATCGCCTTCCCGAAGAACAACTCTGGTCGCGATGTGATGCTTGACGCTCCATCTGCAGTTGACCAGGCGCAGCTCGACGAACTGCAATTGGCACTTGCTCTTAAAGCTTAGTGCGTCTCTGAGTTATATAGTCAAATAGTTAAATAGTCAAGTTATGGACCAGTCACAAGAGAAAATGGTGCAAGATGCCCAGGCACAAGCCATGGAGCAGGCACAGCAAGCCGCAGAGCAGGCTCGCATTGCTGCAGAAGAGCAAGTTAAGGAGATGCAGCGCAAGCAGATAGAAGATATGCCTAAGGAGTATGCCAAGTCAATGGCTAAGCAGGAGGTCAACAGAGTAGTGTCGCAGGCTCTCCCCGATGAGGTGAACCGTCTGCGCTGGGGTGGCCTACGAGCAATTCCAGTCATTGGTCCTATCGTGCAGTGGATTGATAATATCAAATGGCTGCGTGGGCTGTTTGGCTCAAAATAAAGTCTCTAGTAGACAGTAGTTACTGTAGAAATACCGCCATCCAGAGTAGGGTGGCGGTATTTCTTATTTGATAATTTTTTGGATTGTCCGAACCTTTTCTTCCATCGGCAGAGTGCCGTCAATCCAATGGATTGTGATGCCGCGGCGCTCCATTCCGCGGAACCAGGTCATCTGGCGTTTGGCGAACTGATGAATGGCTATCTCGAGGTCATGGACCATCTGGTCGTAGGATAGCTGGCCGATGAGGTGGAGGGTGAGGAATTTGTATTCTAGTCCGTAATATATGAGGTCTTCGGGGGCTATGCCACTGTCTAGCAGACCGCGCACCTCGGCGAGCATACCGGCTTCAAGGCGGGCATGCAGTCGCTCGGTAATACGTTGGCGGCGCAATTCGCGGTCAATCTTTACACCAATTATAATAGAATCGATGGGTGGTATCTCGCGCTTGGGCATGGGAGTATGCATTGTGTAGTCCTCTATCTCAATGGCACGGATGGCACGCTGCGGTGAGTCTACATCGGTAGTGTTGTGCATGTTGGAGCCGTTGTGTGCCTTCAGCTCACGTAGGATATCGGTGAGCTCTGTCAGTGATTTCCCTTCCAGGCGTTCCCTCAACTCGGGATTGGGTGGCACTGGTGACAGTTGGTAGCCTTTAAGCACAGCCTCAATATACAGACCGGTGCCTCCGCAGAGGACGGGCGTCTTATGTCTTGCCACGATGTCTTTATATGCATCGTAAAAGTCGCGCTGATACTCGAAGAGGCTGTACTTAGTCCCTGGCTCGGCAATATCAATAAGATGGTAAGGCACCGTGTAGTCGCTGAGGTCT
>JAFZUB010000103.1 GCA_017618515.1 Bacteroidaceae bacterium | reverse complement strand
TCTGCATCCTTGAAGGAGCGGGCCTCGTCGGGAATATTGCACTCCACCACTCCCACGATGCGGTCAGCATCCACCTCAACATAAGGCTTACCGATGCGGTCGCTGGCCTTGGTGATGTTGATGGGAGTGCGGTGAGGATGATACTCCAGTTCATAGACATCGTGGATGCCCATGCTTGCCTTGCTATGGAAGGCGTTGCGCTCTATGATGATACCGTTCTTTGCAACGCGCGACACGGTGGGGCTGATGCCGCCTCCTGCCGTGAGGTAGATGTGAGCCTTGTCGCCAACGCGCTCCACCTCACAAGCCTCGATAATGGCCCAATGTACATCGCCGAGGTAGCCCTGGCGTATCTGGGTGGCCATATTGGAGAGGTTGAGATCGGAGTAAGCAATCTCGCCTGCGTTGACATGCTTACGGAAATCGGAGTTGGTGGTGTAAGGAGCACGGAAGCCAATGGCGTGCTGATTGCTCAGCTCGCCGTCGCAGCTCTGTCCTGTGCTGGCACCGGTAAGGATGTTGATAACAAAGGGGCGGCCTGCAGCATGCTCGGCCTCTGCCTTGTGTGCTATCTCTGCGGGCACGCTCTTAGGAGCGCCTGCCGGAGTGAAGCCGCTGAGTCCGATGGTCTCGCCGTTCTTAATGAGCGCGGCAGCCTCGGCAGCGGTAATGCGGGGAAATGACATAGTTTATTTAAAATTTGACAATTTACAATGTACAATTTATGTACTGTTTTACTTTTTCTCTTGCAGCAATGCCGCTAAACGCGGCAAAGTTAATGAAAAGTAATGATACTCCCTCCTTTTTTGCATAAAAAATGCACAAATCTATTTGATTTGTGCTCCGATTGGGTTTCTTAACCCTTTTACTTGAGTAAGATAGACCTTCGCCGAACCAAATTTGAGGTACATATCCAGCCTCACCGGCACATGGTTGGCATCGTCGGTGACGAAGAAGGTTATAACTTCTTTCTCGTCGCCGTCTTCCTCCTCCACAAACGAGAGTTGCAGGCAGCGGTAAGTGTTTTGGCTATCGCGCATCTTGACGTTGGTCTTGCCGCGGTAGATAAGGCTCTGCTTTTCCACTCCGTTGCCATCGGTCATAAGGAAATTGATGCGCTTACCCTTGGTCCAGCCCGACGTATCATAATTGCGGGCCTTAAGCATTATGCTGAGCATGTCGTAAATCTGCTGCGAGCGTGTTTCGTCCTTATTGGTGACGCGACCGCTGGAGTGGGTGTATTGTTGACGGGCATGACAGTTGTTGCCTTGATAGGAGTACCACACCTCGCGCTTCTTACGCTTCTTACCCTCTATGTCGCGCTTGGCGTAATAGAGCGGCTGCAGGTTGTCGGCCTTGACATAGCTGGTGAGTGTGTCACGAAGCACGAAATAGCCGTCGGCCTTTTTGCTGCCACGCATAAGCAGTCGGGTGAGGTAAGCTGCATTGCCATTGTAGGTGGAATTTTTTATGGTCAACGTAGCAGTGCCGGCCTTTACCCATACAAAACTCCAATTGTAGTAAAGACTGTATTCAAGCTGCTCTCCCGGCTGGAAGGCGTTTTGGGCGTAACTCACATTGAACATTGCGCCTTGGACATTGAAGATTATACCCAGCAGCAATATCTTATAGTATTGACACCTATTTCTCATAATTATTTTGCTTAGGTCTCTGCCTGTCTTCTTTGGTGCGCCACTGCTTGGCGCGCTCCTCGTTGCGATGTTGTATCTTTTTCTCTTTGTCGGGTTTCTGCTTCGTTATCTTGTCGGGCTTCTGCCTGGACAGCGGGATGCGCTGCATGTTCCACTCCTGCTCTTGGTCCCATTTGGCACGCAGGTTGAGAGAAGACGGGAAATAAAAGACCTCCTCGGGCTGGCGGTCGGCAGCATAGTTGCCCTCGTCCCACTCTCCGTTGCCGTTGTGGTCGAGAAAAGCGCGCATGTAGTATGTGCCCGGACTAACGAAGAAGAAACTGGCCTTTCCTCCGCTGCTGCGCTCACTGCGCACCACTTTGTCGGCGCTATTGAGCAGCTGCACTATAGCCAGAGTGTCATTCCGCCCCGTGAGCGTGGCGGTGAAAGTGCAGTATTTGTCGAGCGAGGGAATGGTGAAACGCTGCTCCATCCTCTGCGAGGCCTTGCCATAGATGCTAACCATTGCCGCTGAGTCCACGCGTAGCAGATACTGCTGTTCAGGACGCCACTCACCATAGAGGATGCACTGCATCGTGCTACCTTGACGCGCCTCTACCTCACAGTCAGCAGGCACGTAGAGCGTATCTTCCTTCACATAGAGATGAAACTTCGATGTGTCGATGACGCTGAGCGGCTCGGGCGAAGTGAAGCGTATATTGTCGTAGAGATCGAGTGAACCATTACCGTTGCTACCGATATTGAGCGGCGGCAAGGGCATCTCGGTCTGATAGGCCTTGCCCTTCTTTCTCAGACGGTCTTGCGTACGCTGCCATTCCTTATATGCCTCCTGCTCTAACTTTATCTGGCGGCTGCGCGGCAGTCGCGACACGAAATCCAGAGTGTCGGTGCGGCTCACGAAGTTGCCCACGGAGTCATTTTCCAAATAAGTAAGTGTGGCGCTGAGGGTGTCGGTATGCACCAATACCGTGTCGCTAATCCAATAGATGATAGTGTCGTTCTTGGCCGAGCACTCAGCCACCAATTTGCTTTCGTCAAAGTTAAGGCCTTTGACCACTGGCTTCTGTTCGCTGGGCGCAGTGAAATACACATCTATATGCTCCGGCACCTTACGCTCCGTCTTGAGCAGATGGCGGTCGAGGGTGCTCTCGCTGAACGCCAGCAGCACAATGTCGTCAGGCACATAATGAGTGAACTTCACCATCCTGACAGAATCAATATGAGTAGAGTCGCGCCAAATAGTGTCGGCCCTCTGGTCGGGAAAACTGCGGGGACTGATGTCGCGACGGCTGAAAGCAAGCATCTCGCTTTTCTGTCCAAAGAGGAAGTCGCCATCGGCATCCTGCAGAGCATACGCCCTATAGTGGCCAGGGGCAATACCTTTTATCGTAAACTCACCACTACCGTTGGTGCGCGCCATACGGTCGAAGGGCTTGGAGGTAAATGCTGTGGCCGCCGTGTCGGCGTGCAGTCCCACAAGGATTCCCTTTATCGGCTCCAAGTTGCTGGCGTTAAGTACCTTGCCGCTCACCTCCATAGAGCTGATGCTATCGCCCGTAGAGAAGGTATAGGTGTATTTGCCCATGGGATTGCCCTCGTTGTTGTCGACGATGGCGTCGCTGAAGTCAATGGTATAGGTAGTGTTGGGTTTGAGCGAATCGATAAGTTTCACCTTAATCCTGTTGCCGTTGGCCGATATCTCCGGCTGGTTGATCTGCGGCGGCGACACCACAATCTTGTCGGACGCATTCTCCAACCTTACGTATTCATCGAAGAAAATCTCTATCGTCTTGGGCATAGAAGCCACCGCGCCCTCCGCAGGATTGGCACCGACTACTCTAGGCGGCGTCTCGTCGAAGGGACCGCCGTCAGGAGTGCCGGGGCGGGCGCAGCCCACCAGCAACAGGATAGATATTATATATATAAGGTATCTCAAAAGGTTAACGGTTATTGGTTTATCATGGCGAGGACTTCGTCGGCTATCTTGCGGTCGTTGCACAAGCGGGGCACCTTGTGTTGTCCTCCCAGTTTACCCTTGCTCTTGAGCCATTGGTCAAACAGACCGTGGGGAGCCTTGATTATCTCCAGCGGCTGCAGGGTTATATCCTTGTAGCGCTTGGCCTCATAGTCCGAGTTGATGCGCTGTAGCGCTTTGTCTAGCTTGTCTGCAAAGGCGTCGATATTGTCCGGTTCCTTACGAAAATCGATTATCCACTGATGGCGACACTTTCCGTTGCTGTCCATAAACACAGGCGCTGCGGTATATTCTGCCACCTCGGCACCCGTCTCAGCGCACACCTCAGCCAGTCCCTTCTCGGCATTATCCACTATGAGTTCCTCGCCAAAGGCATTGATAAAACTCTTGGTGCGTCCCGTGATATGGAACTTATAAGGCCGCACGCTAGTGAACTTAACCGTGTCGCCTATCTGGTAGCGCCACAATCCGCTGGTCGTAGAGATGACCATTGCATAGTTGCGCCACGTTTCCACCTCCCACAGAGGCACAGCATGAGGCTCGGCGCTGCCCACTTCCTCCAAGGGGATGAACTCGTAGAACACTCCGAGGCATGTCAGCAGCAGCATCGCTGTGTCGGTGGGCTCATTCTGTACACCGAAGAAGCCCTCGCTGGCATTGTAGGTCTCCATATAATGCATGTTGGGCGAAGAGATAATCTCCTTGTAGCGCTCACGATAGGGAGTAAAGGCTACGCCTCCATGGAAGAACACCTCCAGATTGGGCCACACGGCCGAGATATCCTGCTGTCCCGTTACCTCTTGCAGTCTTGTCAGTACCGACAGCATCCAGGAGGGCACGCCGCTAATATTTGTGACATTCTTGTCCTTTGCCTCACGCGCGATAAGGTCGCGCTTCACCTCGAAATCGCTAAGCAATGCCGTAGTCTTCCTGGGCACTCGCACCAAATTGGCCAGCGGACTAATATTCTCTATCAAGATGGCGCTCAGGTCGCCCACTAGGCTCTCCTTCACGTCATAGTTCTGCTCATGACTGCCTCCCAGTATCAAGGCGCGGCCGTCGAAGAGGCGGCTGTCGGGATTGTTGTGGAGATAATAGGTAACCACGCACTCGCTGCCGCGGTAATGGGTATCCTTCAGTCCCTGCGCACTGACGGGGATAAACTTGCTCTTGTCGTTGGTGGTGCCCGATGACTTGGCGTACCATTTCACCGTGCCGGGCCACAGCACGTCTTTCTCTCCATGACGCATACGGTCGATGAAGCCCTTCAACTCCTCGTAGGTGGTGACGGGCACCCTCTGGCGAAAGTCCTCGTAGCTCTTAATGGAGGCGAAGTCATACTGACTTCCCCACTCGGTACGCTGCGCCTGTCTCACCATTGACAGCAGCAGGGCGCGCTGCTCTTCATCGGCGCATTGCTCGCTGCGCAACAGACGCTTATATCTCTTGCGGAATATCGGACGGACTAAAGAAGTGATTCCCATGGTGTAGTTTATGAGTTTAGAGGAATAATTGTTTGCAAAATTACAACAAATAACTCAAACAGCCTATTCCCTGCAGGGCAAAACGTAGAATTAAAGACTTTTTAATCTTTCCCCTCCCCTATAAACAATAAACCGTAAACCATAAACTGTATCACGGTACTGGATCGTAACCACTGCCACCCCAGGGATGGCAACGCAGTATACGACGTATGGCAAGATACATCCCCTTCAGTGGGCCATGCTTACGCAGAGCTTCCACGGCATACTGCGAGCAGGTGGGGGTGAAGCGGCAAGAAGAAGGCATGAGCGGGGAGATACACTTCTGATAAAAGCGTATAGGCAAAATAAGCAACCACGAAAACGCTGCAGAAATCTTCTTTATAAAATAAGGAACCTTCATCCTTGAACTTCTATTTTCTTTCTTATTGTCTCAAGCACTCTACGCATAGCCTCAAAGACACGTTCCGTAGGCTCCGGCCCTTCACTCTGCCATACAAAAGCGATATGCAATTGGAGTCCCCGAGCCGCAACAGCCTCAGTAAGCTGCCGATGATGCAGGCGGTAAGCCTCCCTCATCTGCCGCTTGGCACGGTTACGATCCACGGCATGGCGCAGGCGCTTCTTGGCTACAGACATCATAACCTTTATGGCAGGCTCCGTTGCCGGCATAGCCGTATGCTGAGAAGAAGAACTTTGCCACACCGCACGTAGCGGCATGCACTGCACACTGCTGCTATGTCCGCGCTCAAACAGACTCTCTATCTCTTTGAGCGAAGAGATGCGCTCTCTCTTGGAAAAACGAAACATTGGCTGTCAGCCCTTATTTTGAAGCCAGATAGTTGTCTATCTCGCCGGCCATTGACAAACCCTTTCCCTGCACAGCCTTGATATCTACGCGGAAACCCAACTCCTCCAGCTTGCTGGCAGTCTTCTCTCCAAAGCAGGCAAAGACCGTGTCGCCTTGATTATAGTCAGGGAAATTATCCACCAGCGACTTCGCTCCGCTGGGAGTGAAGAACACAATCATGTCATAGTCGAAGGGCTTACTCTTGTCTATCTCTGCGCTAATGGTGCGATACATCACGCAGTCAGTATGCTGTATACCCTTGCTGTCGAGCATGAGCGAAATCTCTTTGTTGTGTACATCGCTCTGGGGAATGAGAAACGACTCCTTCTTGTGCTTTTGCATCACCTCCACGAGGTCGGGCAGCAAACCGCTCTTGCCGAAGAATATCTTGCGCTTGCGATACTGCACATACTGCTGCACATAGAGTGATACCTGCTGCGAGATGAAGAAATACTTCATCGTGTCAGGCAGCTTGATACGCATGTCTTTACACAAAGAAAAGAAATGGTCGATAGCTTGCTTCGAGTTAAACACCACCGCCGTGTGGCTAAGGATGTCCACTTTCTGTGCACGTATCTCCTTGGGGGTTAAACGCTCTACTTGGATCAGCGAGTAAAACTCTACGTCAACACTATATTTCTTTGCTATCTCCAGATAAGGAGACTTAGCAGAAGAGGGCTTAGGCTGAGAAACAAGAATTTTCTTTATCATCGCAATGTAGATAAGCTAATCAGGCTAAATCAACAAAATTTTGTTTGTTTGCACGAGAATTACCCACAAAAACAGCAGGGGTAGCAATTCCAGTGTGCAAAAGTACAAAATTGCTGGGACTATGCCAACGATGGAACCGAAAAAGATTTGCTTAGTCTTATATAATACCAGCAATTCAAACACCCCCAGCAGTGCAACAAAGATTGAAATGTAAACTGAGTTTGGCAAATTTGTATATAAAATCACCGTTAACAAGACAAGCAATGCTACAGTCTTTCCAAAGGATATCAGATTGTATCCACGCATCCATGTCTGGCGCTCCACGCTCCTGAAAAACGTCCAGTTAAACAAGCGTATCATCCCGTACTTATATGCAAAATATGCAAGCATGATCCCCAGGTCAACCAACAGAACCTTGTAGGACATTTGAAAGTTGAAAGTTGAGAATTGAGGATTCGATGAAACGAACGTAAAGAGAGATACGAACAGCAAACTCATCACCACGCTCTCCAGCAGAATCACAAAAAACTGGTCCTTCACCTCGCTTTCCGATTTCAACGAGAAATCTTCGTTGCGGTCACGCAGCCGGAAGAAACTCTTTGCCTGCAGTCCCAGCGCATGCATAGAGCGACCTACCACGAAGCAGGCGACAAACAGACACACCAGCAACGTGACCGTGATAAAGACATCGTTGCTCAGCCTGTAAGGCACTGGCTCACCGCTGACGCCCACCAGTCGCATCACGCTATCCGGACACGCCCATTCGCTTCCGCTAAAGAAGCCTAGCTTGTCGGCCATCAATGAGTATGGAGAGTCTACCCCCACCCCGTCCGAAGGGAAGAGAGTTTGAGAATCGTACATCGTCAACTTGTCAACTTATTAAATATTTCCTCCACAGTGTTGGCGACAGTCCAGAGGCTGTTGTCGCCCTCATAGCGCAGGAAATGCTCCTCCTGGCAATGAGTCAGCCACGCCACCAGCAGGTCGTAGTAGCCGTCTTGGTTAAAGATGATGATAGGCTTGCTGAACATGCCGAGCTGCTTCTGGGTGATAGTCTCAAACATCTCCTCCATCGTACCCAGTCCGCCGGGCAACACAAGCACAGCGTCAGCCCAATCGCGCAACATCTGCTTGCGCTCAGCCATATCCTTGGCTATCACCTCTTCGTCGAGGCCCTGACGCATCCATCCGCGTACTACCATAAAGCGTGGGATGATGCCCACCACCTTGCCGCCCGCCTCTTGGCAGCCGTCGCTGGTGGCGCCCATCAGTCCCTCACGGCCTGCACCGTTAACCAGAGTCCAGCCGTGCTCCGCGCACAGCCGTCCTATCTCACGGGCGGCATGCATATACTTCTCGTCAATATGTGCGCTTGAAGCGCAAAATACACAGATATTCATCTTTTATGATTGACCATTCAAAGTTTAAACTCCCTGCGTATGTCCTCTACGCGGTCGAGTTTTTCCCATGTGAAGAGCTCCACCTCCACGTCCACTTCCTTGGGGCCGTTGACAGCGCCTCCGTTATTGTAGCGACTACTGAAATGTTTCACCACTTTCTTGGGCTCGCGTCCCATGTGGCCATAGGCAGCCGTTTCCTCGTAGATAGGTTTGCGCAGCTTCAGGTCTCTAATGATGCCACAGGGCGTGAGGCTGAAGAGTTTCTTCACCTTCTCGGCAATCTCGCCGTCGCTCATGCTGACGTGGCTGCGGCCATAGGTGTTGACATACACGCTCACAGGCTCAGCCTTGCCAATGGCATAACTCAGTTGCACGAGCATCTCGTCGGCCACACCGGCAGCTACCATATTCTTGGCAATATGGCGGGCAGCGTATGCCGCAGAGCGGTCCACCTTGCTGGGGTCTTTACCTGAGAAGGCACCGCCACCGTGAGCTCCCTTGCCACCGTATGTGTCCACAATAATTTTGCGGCCCGTGAGGCCAGTGTCGCCGGCAGGTCCTCCAATTACAAACTTACCCGTAGGATTGACCAAGTAGCTTGGCTCCTTTTCGAATAGACGCGCCACCTCGGGGTCATTCAACTCACTGAGCACGCGCGGCATCAGCACTGTCATGACATCGTGCTTAATCTTCTGCTGCATCAGGTCGTCAGCCTTCTCCTGGCTGCCACCACACTGATTGCTAGTAATAAACTCATCGTGCTGCGTGCTGACCACAATGGTGGCTACACGCTGTGGACGGCCTTCGTCGCTATACTCCACCGTCACCTGGCATTTGGAATCGGGACGCAGGTAAGTCATCTCCCGACCCTCCTTGCGTATGGCAGCCAGAGTCTGCATAATCTTCTGCGCCAGACTCAGCGGCAGGGGCATAAAGTCTTTCGTCTCGTTGGTGGCATAGCCAAACATCATGCCCTGGTCACCAGCGCCCTGCGCCTCCTCTGTCTCACGCTTCACACCGCGGTTGATGTCCTGGCTCTGCTCATGTATGGCATTGAGCACACCGCAGCTGTCGGCGTCGAAGTAGTATTCCGACTTTGTGTACCCAATGCGACGGATGGTCTCGCGCGCCACCAAAGGGATGTCGATATAAGCGTCGGAGCTTACCTCGCCCGCCACAATCACCTGACCTGTGGTCACCATAGTTTCGCATGCTACGTGCGACTGCTCATCGTAAGCCAACAACTTGTCAAGCACGGCATCACTTATCTGATCGGCCACCTTGTCGGGATGGCCTTCACTTACGGATTCAGAAGTAAATAAGTAACTCATCTTTTATACCTTATAAATAATTAAACATAGCGCAGTATAGAAGATAGAGAGAGCCGTGTTTTAGCATTTTTTCCAGTGGTTGCAATCAGCACAAATCTGTCCACCTCTAAACTTTGCGGTGCAAAATTACCACAACTTCCGCAAACGGCCAAACCAATGCAGAGAATTTTTAATATAAGAAGACTGTTGTAAATACAGTTGTGTTTAGCTCTTGACTAATTCTTTTTTATAGAAAAGAGGGAGAGTTTTTTCTGTTTGCAAGAGTTTCAGTAATCTTATTGAGCAGTTGGCAACGACTGCGCATGAAATAGTTCTCTACAGGCATCTGCGGCCATGGAGCGAGCAACAGGCAGCGTCCCTTGCGCAGAGCGGGCATAAGGACAAGGGGCACCTTGCTCTCGTCGCTGATGTCAAACTGGGCAAGGAATATGACGGAAACCTCCGATTCCATCGCTGCTTTTAGTATACGCCGCTCGCCAGAACTGATGAAGGGGCCGATAAGCACGGCACCCTTCTCTTTACACTGGGCGAGGAGCGAGACCTTCAGCTGCTCCACGTCCTGTTCACTCATTGAGCGCGACACCCTGACGGGCAAAAGTTCTCTCTCCAACAACCCTCCTTCACCCCTCGCCGCGAAACGCAGGAAGGGATTACCATCTTTTCCGCGGCGCAGGGTGTAGGCAAGAGCCGTCAATTCGTTGACTTCGGCTCCGTACGTCTTAAGGGCTGTAGCTTCAGAGAGAGCTAACGGTAATTGTACATTGAGCATTGAAAAATCTTCTTGCTCTACTACTTCAGTCGGTCACCGAGATTCTTGGGAAGATAGAACATATCGTTGCGATCAACATAGGTAATGACGGACGGCAACTGCTCGCGCTTACCATTGACCTCGATGATGTTGCTGAAAGCATAGGCGGTGAGAGTCTTGCCGTTAGCAGGATTCTTCACGGTGAGCACAGGCCATACGTTCTCCTTCTCGCTGTGGGTGATGTTCATGTCATAACCAGCAAATACTTCCTTGTGGCGCGCGAAAATCTGACGGGTGAAGTCGTCCATCTTGCCGTACATGCCCCAGAGCTTCTGGATGTAATGGGCGAGCTGAACATTGGTGGTGTAACCAAGGGGGCGCTGGTTGTTGGGGTTATAGACTGCGAGGAATACATCTTCGCCAGTGTGGCCGCCAGTGGTCCAAGCAAAGGGGGTATATTTGGTAAGAATCTTGGTAATGATGCCAGAGAGATAGCTGCTATAGAGGGGCGAGCTCTTGTCGCTCTTGCGCATATCCTCAGGGATGGGGCTCTGCTTATAATCCTTGCAGTTGATGAGTAGGTTGTATTCCTCGGGAGTGAGGTCGATGCCCTCATACTGCTTGAAGAGACTACGCAGGCTGTCATAAGGCTGCTGGTTCATAAGCATCTCCATTCCATCGGCAGTACGCTTAAATTTATCTACCTGACTGAAGAGGGTGTTGAGACTCTTGCGGCTATAGTCGCCGAGATCGCGACGGCCGAAGCTGAAGCCGCTGTTGCCATGGTCGGGCACGACAACAACTACTGTATTGCCGTCACGCTTTGCGAAGTCGAGTGCTACTCCGCATGCCTCATCAAAAGCGAGGAACTCGTTGGGGAGTGCAGCAGGGTCGTTGGCGTGAGCTGCCCAGTCCACCTTGGAGCCTTCCACGAGAAGGAAGAATCCGTCCTTGTCCTTGCTGAGCTTGTCGATGGCAGTGCGGGTCATCTCTGCCAGCGAAGGCTGCTCCTCGGGGTTGCGGTCGATGTCGTAGTCCATATCGACGTCGCCATAGAGTGCCCACATTTTATTACTCTTGTCCGCGCGCATTCCCGCAAGGTTGTTGCGGTAAACATTAGTACCGTTGCTGCGCAGGTAGGCCTCACCCTCGGAAGTGAGATAGTAGTTGCCACCACCGATTAATACATCGAAGCCGTTGTGCACCACCTGGTCGGCGAGCAGTTGCTCAGCACCGCGGTTGTAGTAATGGGCGGAGCAGTCGGCAGGAGTGGCGTGGCAATACTGGCAGGTAAACACCATGCCGAGTGCCTTGCCCTGCAACTGACGACCTGCCTCAAGGATAGAGGCCATGGGCGCGTAGGCAAGGGTGGAGTCCACGGGCTCTATGTTGTCAACGCCTTTGTAAGGGGGGTAGGTGGAGATGTATGCCGAGCGGCTGAGGTGGCCGGTGACATAGCACGAAGTGGTGGGGGCGGAGTCGCCGATGGGTGCATCGCTGTTGCAAGTGCGCACATAGCCGCATAGCCACGGGTCGATGTTGAGTGTGACGGGGTTTGCTGCGCTACCAGAGCGATAAACTTTCAGCCAGCGCGCTGTGCTTACTGCGCTGATGGACGTGCCGTCGGTAACCATAAGGATGATGTTCTTGACGGGCTTTACTTTCTCGGGCTGAATAGCAAACGAAGTCGCTGCCAGCATCATCGCGAAGATGAGGGTGAATTTCTTTTTCATAACTGTATGATTGTGGATTTTGAATAGTCTGCTATCTGGTCGGCACATGTGATGACAACACTCTTCACCCCTGCGCAGAGTGCAGCAAAACTGTTGTCGATTTTGGGCAGCATGCCACCACTTACAATGCCATCGGCCTTTAGTTGCTCATAGCTACTGCTGTTGATATGGGGAATGACGCTGTCGGGGTCGTCGGGATTGCGTAACACTCCCTTGTGCTCGAAACAGAAGACAAGAGTCACGTCGTAAAGAGCGGCCATAGCCATAGCGACGGAGGCGGCAATGGTGTCGGCATTGGTGTTGAGCAACGTACCGTCAGCGCCCATAGAGAGTGGCGCAATGACAGGCAGTGTCCCATTCTGCAGCAATGTATGCAGTGCTTCGGCATCAACGTTGTCGACGTCGCCCACGAAGCCGTAGTCGGTGCCGTCCGGCATGGGCGGACGACGATGGCTGCGGATGATGGCAAGGTCAGCGCCGGTCAGACCGAGAGCGGTCCATTGATCATTGCCCCTTGCCTTTAGAGCGTTTAGTTGGGCAACGATGGTCTTGTTGACGAGACCGCCATAGACCATGGTGACGACGCGGAGCATGTCGGCATCGGTGACGCGACGCCCATTGATCATCTTGGTCTCAATGCCAAGGCTGGCAGCGACCTGCGTTGCAGTGCGTCCGCCGCCATGCACGAGGATACGAGGCCCCTCCATCTGCGAAAAGGCATTGAGCAGTTGAGTTAGCGACTGCGGCTCTTCCACAACTTTGCCACCGACTTTGACTATGGTTAATTTCAAGAGGTTATTGGTTAGAGGTTATAGATTATTCCAGATAAGTATAGCCGTAGAGGCCGCGCTGGAAGTTGGAAATAAAGTCTTGTCCCTCGCGCGGGGTGATACGCTCCTCTGCCACAGCCTTATCCACCCATGTTTCGAGACGGCGCACGAGTTGCTTGGGGTCATATTGCACGTAGTCGAGCACGTCGGCCACTGTCTCACCATCGATTATCTGGTCGATACTGTAGCTGCCGTCGCGGTTGACACTGACATGCACTGCGTTGGTGTCACCAAAGAGATTGTGCATATTGCCCAATATCTCCTGATAGGCTCCCACGAGGAACACGCCGATATAGTATGGCTCATCTGGCTTCAGGGCATGAAGCGGGAGGTAGGTAGTCTGGCGCCCATTATAGACAAATGTCTCTATCTTGCCGTCACTGTCGCAGGTAATGTCCTGCAGCGTACCGTTGTGATCGGGCTTCTCGTTGAGGCGATGGATAGGCATCACGGGGAAGAACTGGTCGATACCCCATGAGTCGGGAAGCGACTGGAATATAGAGAAATTGCAATAGTATTTGTCGGCGAGAATGCGATCGAGTTTGCGCAACTCGTCAGGCATGTGCTTCTGGCTGTGGGCTATGGCGTTGACCTCGCGAGTGATGCTCCAATAGACACTCTCTATCTGGGCACGGGTCTTGAGGTCTATGAGTCCGTGGCGGAACAGGTCAAGACCCTCCTCGCGTATCTGCTCTGCGTCGTGCCAGTCTTCAAGCATAGAGCGTGCCGACACCTTATCCCATATATCGCTGAGATCGCGCACCAGCTTATGGTCATCCGGTGAAGCTTCCCACTCCTCGTCCATGGCGGGCTGATGGGTGGACTCGAAAGCCTCCAGGATAAGCACCGAGTGATGAGCACTCAGCGAACGTCCGCCCTCGGAGATGATATTGGGATGGGGAATCTCGTTGCGGTCGCTAGCCTCCACAAAGGTGTAGAGGCAGTCATTTATATACTCCTGAATGGAATAGTTGACCGAGCTCTCGCTGTTTGACGAGCGGGTGCCGTCGTAGTCAACGCCCAGTCCGCCGCCGCAATCCACAAATTCGATATTGAAGCCCATCTTATGGAGCTGCACATAGAACTGCGCAGCCTCGGTGAGGGCAAACTGTATGCGGCGTATCTTAGTGATCTGGCTACCGATATGGAAGTGCATCAACTTGAGACAGTCCTCCATCTTGTGCTCGCGCAGATACTCCAGAGCGCGGAGCAGGTCGCTAGAATCGAGACCAAACTTGCTGGCGTCGCCGCCGCTCTCTTCCCATTTTCCTGCTCCGGAAGAGGCGAGTTTAATGCGTATGCCAATATGTGGACGCAGATTGAGCGAGGCAGCTGTATTGACTATGGTCTCCAGCTCCTCAAATTTCTCGGCCACAAGAAAAATGCGCTTGCCCATCTTCTGCGCCAGCAATGCCAACTCGATAAAAGAGCGGTCCTTATGGCCGTTGCAGATGATAAGGCTGTCGCTGTCCATATTGGCGGCGATGACGGCATGAAGCTCAGGCTTGGAGCCTGCTTCCAGACCAAGGTTATAGCGCTTGCCGTGGCTGATAATCTCCTCCACCACGGGGCGCATCTGATTGACCTTTATCGGGAAGATGATAAAGCTTTCACCTTTGAAGTTATACTCCTTGGAGGCCTTCTCAAAACAGGAGGCCGTCTTCTGTATGCGGCTATCGAGGATGTCAGGGAAGCGTAGCAGCATGGGCGGCTTGGTGCGGTGAGCCACCAGGTTGTCAACGAGTTCCTTGAGGTCAATTTGCACCTCGTCTTTGCACGGAGTGACATAGACATGCCCCTTTTTGTTTACACCAAAGAAGTTAACTCCCCAGCCTCCGATGTTGTAGAGCTCCTCAGAGTCCTCTATTCTCCATTTTGCCATATTGCTAATTGTTTACTCCAACCGTTTGCAGGATATGGTCAACCAGTTGGTCTATCTTTTCAAAACTATCCAGCGTATCTACATTGATGTTATACTGCGCCTTTTCGTAGTAAGGCAGCCGTTGCTCCAGATGGTGGCTTATGTGGTCTATCAGTTCTTGTCCCTGCTTCTGCTGCAGCAGCGGGCGCACCGTATGGCTTATCTTGAGGTGGCGGACAATTATCTCGGGCGAAGCGTTCATAAATACTGTGATGCCCTTAGAGTTCATATAATCCATATTGTCGAAGAAGCAAGGAGTACCACCGCCAACGGCTATCACTACATCCTCAAACTCCGCCAGTTCGTGGAGCATGTTATACTCTATCTTGCGAAATCCTTCCTCGCCACGCTCGGCGAAGATGTCGGCCACCTTGCGGCGAAAACGCTCCTCAATAAAGAAATCGAGGTCGTAGAAGCCTAGGCCCAGCTTGCGCGCCATGACCTTGCCGACAGATGTCTTGCCGGCTCCCATGTAGCCGAGTAGGATTATATTCTTCATTGATACTTATCTCCTGCGACGCCCGCGCGAAGCGTGAGCCATACGATTGTCGGCCTTTTCAATTATCTCAAGACACTGTTCTGCCGTGAGGGTCTTTATCTCGGCCGCCTGAGCCTTAGTCAGACGATAGTTCTTTTCGTTCCACACAAGGTAAGGACCGTAGCGACCATTCATGATCAATATACCGCCAGGCAGCGAGCGAACCAGACGCTTCTTCTCTGCCTCTGACTTTTGGTCAATAAGCTCCATTGCCTGCTCGAGCGTAATCTCCATCACGTCGATACCGGCGGGAATCGACACATTCTGCTTGCTGTAGCTCACATACGGGCCATAGTGGCTTATGTTGGCTATCACGTCGCGGTCGTCGATAGTGCCCAGCACTCTCGGCAGTTTGAACAGATCTATTGCCTCGTCGAAGGTAATGGTGTCGATGCTCATACCCTCGCGCAGCTGTGCAAAGCGCGGTTTTTCCTTGTCCGTTGACAGACCCAGCTGAGCCATAGGACCATAGCGACCTATCTTGACGCTGAGCATCTTGCCTGTCTTGGGATCAACGCCTAATTGGCGTTCGCCCACCTTGAGCTCGCTCTGCTTCTCAGCGGCATGCTCCACCTGCGGGGTAAAATCATTGTAGAACTGACGCACTAGCTTGTTCCAGTCCTTTTTTCCTTCAGCTATTTCGTCGAACTCTTTCTCCACGTTGGCCGTGAAGTCATAATCCATTATCGCAGGGAAACCTAATGCGAGGAAGTCGTTGACTATCTTGCCTGTGTCGGTAGGCAGCAGTTTGCCCTTCTCCACGTCGGCAACACCCTCCTTTACAGTCTCCTTTACTCCAGTCTGCTGCAGTTCGAGCGTAACAAAGTTGTGCTTCACGCCTTCCTTGTTGCCTCTCTCCACATAGCCGCGCTGCTGTATGGTGCTAATCGTCGGCGCATAGGTAGAAGGACGCCCAATGCCCAATTCCTCCATCTTGTGTACCAGCGATGCCTCGCTGTAGCGCTGCGGACGCGGCGACAGCTTCTCGGTGGCACGCATCTTCTTCCTGCGCAATGCCATGCCTTTGGTCAAAGCGGGCAGGATGGCACTCGTCTCCTCTTTCTCGTCGTCTGTCAACTCATGATACACTTTGATGAAACCATCAAACTTCATCACCTCGCCAATAGCTACAAACTTTTCCTCTCTGCCGTTGATGCCGATAGTGGCCGTGGTCTTCTCTATCACAGCATCAGACATCTGGCTGGCCAGAGTGCGTAGGTAGATAAGCTGATACAAACGCTTCTCCTGCGGAGTGCCCTCTATCTCGCTCACATCCATACGAGTGGGGCGGATAGCCTCGTGAGCCTCCTGCGCCCCCTTGGCGTGAGTCTGGAAATTACGCGGCTTGCTATACTTGGCACCAATCTGCTCCGTGATAACCTGCTTGGCACTACCAAGGCAGTATGAACTGAGGTTGAGCGAGTCGGTACGCATGTAGGTGATGTGACCATTCTCATACAGCACCTGTGCTACGCGCATTGTCTGGGTAACAGAGTAACCCAACCTGCGGGCAGCCTCCTGCTGAAGCGTAGAAGTCATAAACGGAGGCGCCGGTGAGCGCTTCACAGGCTTAATCTCTACATCCTCCACCTCGAAAGTGGCGTTCATGCAGCTCTCCAGAAAAGCCCGGGCCTCGTCAACCTTGGCAAAACGCTTGTTCAGCTCTGCCCCAAATGTCTGGGACTCTCCCTTCTCGTCAATAGCGACAAACTGGGCGGTCACCACAAAAATAGGCTTCTGCTTGAAACTCTCTATCTCGCGCTCTTTCTCTACTATAAGCCTCACAGCAACGCTCTGCACTCTGCCGGCAGAGAGTCCAGGCTTTATCTTGCGCCACAGCACCGGACTGAGCTCAAAGCCTACAATACGGTCCATCACACGGCGAGCCTGCTGAGCATTGACTAGATTGCGATCTACATGACGCGGACTCTCTATTGCTGCCAACACGGCAGGCTTGGTTATTTCGTGAAACACGATACGGTTCGTCTTCTCCGCATCCAGTCCCAGCACCTCGGTAAGATGCCAAGATATAGCCTCTCCCTCGCGGTCTTCATCAGAGGCAAGCCAAACCTTGTCGGCTTTCTTTGCAGCATCTCTCAGACTGCGCACGAGGCTCAGCTTGTCATCCGGCACTATATACTCAGGCATCAGAGTCTCTTTGTTAATACTAAATGAATGGGGCTTCAAGTCGCGGATATGCCCATGGCTCGACATCACCTTGAAGTCGGAACCCAAAAAACGGCCCAGCGTTTTTGCCTTGGCAGGCGACTCAACTATTACTAGATTTTTCATAATACTATTTTTTGCAAGTAAAAAAGCGGCGGCAAAATTACACAAAAAAATCTATTCCCTACCTTATATATATAGGAAAAAATACACGTCTTTTTTCACTCCCCCTATAGGGGGAGACGAGAAGAACGGAAATAGGGGATTAAGGGTTTAAGTATAGAAGAGATTCCGGCCCCATATTGAAGAGCAGGTCCACTATACTCAGTCCGCCAAGGAAACCATTGCGCTCTGCAAACACTTGGTAGTACGGACGCGTCTGCTCAGTGTCGAACGTTGCGTCGCGCATATCCACAAAATCCCCTTCCTTGCGATACTCGTCGGTCAGCGTTGGAATATCTTCCCTTCCCAGCAGCGTGCACATCGTCTGCGTCAGTTGCATGTTAAACTCCAGCAGCCACTGAGTAGGACGTCCCTCATAAAAATGCGCGAAATCATCGGCGTAAAACTCGAAAAAAGGACTCTTTTCGTAGGCCGTGCGCAAGGCCTGCCAATGCAAGTGGCGCCAGTTGCCATGGTCGCTTATCTTCACGTCGCGAATCAACATCTTCCCTCCCGCGCTGTGCACCACGGGCACCGTGAGGCATTCCCTACCGTGTGCCGTGGCTATATAGGCGCGGCTACGCAGAGTCTGCTTTACGTAATGCTCGTACTGCTCAATACAAACCTCGCGCCCATGAGCCCACAGCAACGCGTAGTAGCTCACCGGCGCGAGGTATGCGGAAGGAAGGATTATCATTCCTAATTATCTTATATTCTGTTCAGTTCGATGCAGTCGATATTCGGTGCCCAACTGTCCTGTGCGCCGAGACGAATGGTGTTCATTCCCTTGCGCAGCTTGATGCGCACCGTCTTGGCTGCCACCTTCTCCCAACTGCCGCCATTGAGACCCTTTACTTCGGGCAGCTCCTCGCCATTGACGGACA
Organism: Bacteroidaceae bacterium; assembly: GCA_017618515.1. The sequence goes on along the minus strand of JAFZUB010000103.1, from coordinate 1,676 downwards.
CAGCCAGCGGACGGTCTTCACCACAAACATACTTGATAGTCAAGTCATAGTCGCCGCCCTTCTTCGAGAACACCTGCTTCCACTCCATATAGTTATCGTCGTCACCACCCAGTGTGGTCACGATGGTGCCGCCCGACGCGCCCTCCAAAGGACCGAAGGTCGCAGTCTTTTTCTTGCTAATCTCCTGATATTCCTTCATCCACGAAGCCTCTGCCTCATAGCGCGTCGGCTCGTTGCGCACTGCACCCGTGGTTACAAACACCTGCGAACCGTGGGCCGGCACCGTCACCTTGAGTTTGCCCTGTGCTGCGGGAGCGAACACCTTATGATTCACCACGTCGCGCACAGCGATAGTGCCCTCGTAGCCGAGATTGTTGATATCCACGTCGATAGTCTGCACGTCGTCGCTGAGGTTAGTTACACACACAGCCCTCTCCTTGCCACGCACTTTCTTCAGGTCCTTGGCAAAGACATACACCTCGCCCTGACGCTGCACCACGGGAGCACCGATGCCCAGCACGTCTTGATTGATGGCAATCAGTTCAGGGTTTTTCATCAGATTGAGCGAGAACTCGGGTATCTGACTCATATCGCAGCCTATCAGCAGCGGGCTGCTCAGGATGCACCACACAGCCATGTGCGTTATCTCCTCGTCGGGCGCTAGCGTGCGGCCAATCTCAAGCATGTCCATATCATTGTAGTGCCCGTCATGAGTAAACTCCGAAAGGTAGAGATTCTCTTTTATAATCGACTTCACCGATACCCATGCGCAGTAAATGTCGCCAGTGGTGCGCCATGAGTCGGCCCAGTCGCTCACCCATGTGCCAGGATAAGCCCAGCGACAGATATTAAACACTACATCTTTCTTCTTCACATTGTCGCGTATAGCCTTAATAATCTTGGTGTACTGCTCCTCCTCGTCGAGCCCAAGCTGGCGTCCGCCGCAGTAGTCCACCTTCACGAAGTCGTAGTCCCATGTGTCGAAGAAAAGGATATTATCCTCCACCTCATAGCCATAGTAGCCTATGTCCTTCGAGCCGCCGCAGGCATTGGCTCCTGCGTCGGAGTAGATACCCGCTTTAAGACCGAGCTTATGAATCTCGTCAGCCACATAGCGCATGCCGTGGGGGAAGAGTTCCTCCCTTACGCCTAACTGCTTCGTATCTTTGTCGTGAGGAAGGAAGTAGCCGTCGTCAATATTGATATACTTGTAGCCCGCCTTGGCGAGACCCGTCTTGACCATAGCCTCAGCCTGGCCGAGTATCACATCCTCGTTGATATTGAGGGCAAATGTGTTCCAAGAGCTCCATCCCATCGTAGGAGGACGGAATCCCATCGAGGGCAGCACCCAGAGTGCGCCTAAAGCAAGAATACAAAATAAAACTTTTTTCATAATACCAATTACTTTTTTTAATTACAGTTTATATTTGACTGCGAATATAGTAATAAAAGTAGAATTTTCTGCAATAAAATATCGGAAATCAATTTTTTTATGTACTTTTGCACCGCAAAACTCCCAAAATAGAGAGTTTAGAATTGAAAAATTAAACTTTTCCTGGACTTGTAGCTCAGTTGGTTAGAGCAACAGACTCATAATCTGGAGGTCGTAGGTTCAAGCCCTACCTGGTCCACACATAGACATCCGCAGCGCTCCGCCAAAACCTCGCAGAGCGCTG
>JAFZUB010000102.1 GCA_017618515.1 Bacteroidaceae bacterium | reverse complement strand
GCTGCAATCAACAGACGCACCTTGGTAGTCAGCGCCACCACCTATGACGAGACGGTAGCCGCAGACCTTGCCGGCTACAACACATGGTCGCTGCTGCCACTAAGCGAGAGCCAAGCCGGCGAGATAATAGCTGCACAGAAAGACAAAGACCTCGCCATCACTGCCGCCTTCAACAGCCTGGTGGCATACACAGAGGAGACAGACGAGCAATACCAGATAATCATTGACGACGACGGCGACACATACAATACCGAAGCCGTGATGATGCTGAAGACAAAACGTAGCATCGCCAACAACTACATCAACTCCCGTCCCTACGACATCACTACCACAGCCTCCGAGTATGAAAACGCAGAGGCAGAGCTCAGACAAGCTTATCATGACGCCCTCACCATCAAGCCCGACACAGTAGGCAACAAGCAGCTCACTGGCATACCCATGGGCGCCACCTCAGTGGACTACGACACCAACCAGCCATCCACCACCGCCAATCTACCTGGCGATGCCTTCGACAACGACTACACCACCTGCTACGCTGCCTACGAACGTAGCACAGGATGGGTAGGACTCGACCTCGGCAAGAAATATATCATACAAAAGATAGCATATGCCCCCAGAGCATCGTGGGCCAAGCGTATGGTGCTCGGCATGTTTGAAGGAGCCAACAAAGAGGACTTCAGCGACGCCATACCATTCTATATGATTAGGCAAGAACCCGAATACAACACACTCACCACCGACACCGTGCTCTGCAGCCGCGGATTCCGCTATGTGCGCTATGTAGGTCCCAACGAAGCGCGCTGCAATATCAGTGAGCTGCGCTTCTACGGCAAACCCGGCTCCGGCGATGACAGCCAGCTGTTCCAACTCACCAATCTGCCACTTGTAGTGATGCGAACCGAAGCCAATATAGCCGAGATAACATCGAAGACAACCTGGCTGCCAGGTATCGTCAATATCATCTATGACGAAGGCACAGCCCTCAAGACCGACAGCATGACAGTGCGTGGTCGCGGCAATGGCAGCTGGTCGTTCTCGAAGAAGCCCTACAAGATTAAACTCGCTAACAAAAGCCACCTGCTCAATATGCCTGCCAAGGCCAGAGAGTGGACACTCATCAACAACTATGGCGACAAAACCCTCATACGCAACAATGTAGCCTTTGAGATTAGCCGTATCTTCGAGATGGACTACACACCCGCCTGCACCCTTGTGGATGTAATCTTCAACGGCCAGTATAAGGGCAGCTACCAGCTCTGCGACCAAGTGGAGGTGAATAAAGACCGCGTAAATGTCACCAAGATGACTACCGACGACAACGACGGCGAGGCCGTCACGGGAGGGTACCTCATTGAGATGGACGCCTACTCCGGCAGCGAGCCCAAGCGCTTCACGTCCAACCCTTACAACATACCCGTCACCATACACTATCCCAAGCCCGACGAAATAACCGACGAGCAATACAGCTACATACACGAAGCATTCAACGACATGTGCTCTCGCGTTATGTCACTCGACTTCAAGTCCGAGACCGACGGCTACCCCGCCGTCCTCGACCAGACCACATGGCTCAAATACTTCCTCATAGCTGAGCTCAGCGGCAATACCGACAGCTACTGGAGCGTGTACCTCACCAAGGACCGCAACGACAAGTTCCGCGTGTCACCTATCTGGGATTTCGACCTCGCGTTCGACAACGATCAGCGCACACACCCAATACTTACTATGACCAGCTACCTCAGCTTCAGTTCCAAGTCATCGGCAGCAACTGGAGTCAGAAGCTTCAACCGCAGGATAGTGGAGAGCTGTCCCGAAGAGTTGAAAGAGATATGGTCGTGGTATCGCTACAACGGTAATCTCACACCCGACCGCATGCACGAAGTCATTGACAGCCTCGCATTAGAGAACAATCAATCGCAGGAGCTCAACTATATCCGTTGGGACATCCTCAACACCCGCACCCAGCAACAATATACCACCCGTGGCTCCTATCAGGCCGAGGTGGATTATATCTTCGAGTATCTGGGCGACCGAATAGCATGGATGGACAATATGGTTGGTCTGGAAGAGCCCGCAGGCATCCACAATACCCAGCTAGACAACGAGCCCCACGGCGGCATCCACGGCCACGAGGGCTATCTGCTGGTAAGAGGCTTCAGCGATGGCTCCATTGTAAGGATATACACACCGGGCGGCACACTCGTGACCAGCGCCACCATCCAAGGCTTCGACAATCGCTACGACCTGCCGAGCGGCATATATATAGTACGCGTGACAGACACCAATGGTCGCAGCACTGCACAGAAAGTAGCGGTAGAATGACAAAAAAGCCTCTGAAAGGAAAAAAAGTCAGCCTTTTTCTTGGGCGGTAAAAAAATAAGTATTACTTTTGCACCGTCTTTTGAAGGCAACGGGCGCTTAGCGCAGCTGGTTCAGAGCATCTGCCTTACAAGCAGAGGGTCGGCGGTTCGAATCCGTCAGCGCCCACAAAAACAACATTCCCTTTCATAAAGATTATTACGAAGGTATCCACTCGTGAGAGTCGATACCTTTTTTGTATATGCAAAGAGATAGAGAAAGATGTAATGAGATATCAAAATAAGGGCGGCAGTATGTCAACTGTCGCCCTTAGTAGCGAGAGTGGGCCATGATCCCACGACCTCCGGATTATGAATCCGACGCTCTAACCAACTGAGCTATCTCGCCAAAACCAGGTGCAAAATTAGCACATCTTTTTCGTCTGACAAAATAAAAGGGGGAAAAATCGTCCGCTCCAACTTAAATTTCGCCCGCTTAGACTTAGATTTTTCGGAATGAAATGTGTAACTTTGCCGTATGATTTGATAAGAGATATGAATACTAAAACCATCTTCCAGATATTATTGGGACTCCTCTGCATTATGATGACTTCGTGTTCAATCATACGAGGTTATCGGGCTGACGGCAAGGGAGGACCGAACATCTACAGCTTCAAGCATCACCCGCACGACACGATTGCCAATGGCCGGCAGGCATTCTCTTTTCCTGTTGCCCATAACACGGCCGAATGGATAGACACCCTACATTTCTATACACAAGGAAATTACTGCACAAACATCACTTTTCCTGAGGCATTGAACGGGAAGAGCAAGACACAAGGTGTCCTTATTATCCAAAACGACAGCATCGTATATGAGAAATACTGGGGCGACATTTCCTCCGACCGATTGGCCACGGTCTTCTCCGTATCCAAATCCATCACATCGCTTGTGTGTGGCATTGCCGTTGACGACGGCTATATCCACAACATAGACGATGCTGTGACACAGTATCTGCCGGAGCTAAAGAAGAAAGACCCTATGTGGCAGAAACTCACTATCCGTCATCTGCTGAATATGCAGAGTGGATTAGACTTTGACGATACCTATTCACTTAACCTAAAGGGACTGAAACGGCTTCATGCGATGGCAAGATTGAATTATGGGCACAACACAATGAAGCAAATTCGTGGTCTTCGATTCCGCAAGGAGCCTGGCACGGAGCATCGATATGAGAGCATGACATCGCAGATTCTTGGCGTGGTTATCGAACGTGCTACAGGCCGCCATTTTGCCGACTATCTCAGTGAGAAGGTATGGAAGCCACTACAAATGGAATCGCCAGCGTTGGTAAATATCGACAACCATCGACACGACGTGGCCCATACTTTTGGTGGTATCACCCTCACCATGAAGGATCTGGCCAAGCTGGGGCGCCTTTATCTCAATCGTGGCATATGGGATGGCAAGCGTATTGTCAGCGAAGATTGGATACATCAGACGACCGACTACAATACCAGTAACGACGGCTATCATTTCAATTGGTATAACTTGAGTAGCGTAGGCTCCCCAAAACCTCAATATCCTGGCTATTATGCTCTGGGCATTGGTGGGCAGGTGCTCTATGTCAATCCCTACAGAAAATTGATTATGGTAAGGATCGGCATGAATAATTACAACTCTATCTTTATTCCCGAAGTATTCGAGCAACTAAGCAACTGCAACAACTGGGAATAATAGTGTAGCCATAGTCTTGTCCTACCCAAAGCTTTTTCATACTCCCTCCCCCCTTCGGGGTACTCCCCCTATCTTAGGGGGAGAGCCGAATACTCTTAGAGGGGGAGCCAAATTTACTCGTGATGATAAGGGAGGTGGTTTATAATGGTGAGGGCGCGATAGTACTGCTCCACAAACAGGAGCCTTATCATCTGGTGGGAGAAGGTCATGGGAGAAAGCGAGAGTTTGTCATCGGCACGGTCGTACACTTCCTTAGAGAAACCGTAAGGGCCACCAACGACAAAGACTACGCGCTGGGATGAGAGACTCTGCCTCTGGGTCACATAGCGAGCGAAATCGAGGGAGCTATACTGCCGTCCGTGCTCATCAAGCAACACCACATGATCAGCAGGCTTAAGCTTCGCCAACAGAGCTTTTCCCTCCATCGTCTTCTGCTGCTCTTGTGTGAGCGACTTAGCATTCTTCAGTTCCGGTACCACCTCCACACTGAACGGTGTGAAGTGAACGATTCGCCCCACATAGTCGTCAATCATCTGATTTAGTGGCGCAGATATTGTTTTGCCAACCAAAAGTAAAACAGTCTTCATAATCAAATAACTCCCCTCCATAAAGGGAAGGGGAGGGTCTTCTATTCAAAGTGGAAGGTGAGCACCACCATCGCCGTATGCGCATCCTTGACTGCCTTGGTAAAGATGGCCTTACTCTTGTCGGTGAGGTTGGAGCGGTCTGTCTTAAGCACATTAGTCAGGCCGAAGCAGAACTTCAGCTCAGGGCAAAACTTAAAGAACGGCAGATAGTAATCGCAGCCAAGACCCACTTCAAAGTTGAAACTCAGCGGCTTGGTAGCTATGTTTGCCTGATCCTTGGTGGTGAGGTTATACATGGCATTGACGCCAGCAAGAACATAAGGCCTATAGTTGTTGTGGCGGGGGGCGGCAATCTTAAGATTCAACGGCACAGCAATATAGGTGGACTTCATGTCCTGATAATCGGTCTGCCCCGTGGTCTGCTCATGGAAGGTGATATGCTTGGAGGCAAAGTGCAAGGTAGGCAGCACACGGGCAGCAAGATACTGATTGATGCGCCACTCGCCGATAAGACCCACAGTGAAGCCGGGGCTGTAGTTGTCGTTGCTCACCCACCACTGCTGGCCCGTCTCCGGATCTATGTAGCCAGTGTTGGGCATGATGATGCTCTGCTGATGCAGGCCAATAGAAAAACCATAGTGAAATGGCCGCAGGTCGATGTAAGGCCTGTTTTGCACCTTACCGTTCTGCTGCGCCACCACTATAGTGCACCATGCCAGG
>JAFZUB010000101.1 GCA_017618515.1 Bacteroidaceae bacterium | reverse complement strand
GGGGCGAACTGACGGTTGAGCTCCTTCATTATTATCTGCTCTGCGTAGGCCTTGTTGTCGCCGTCCTGCGAGCCGAAGCCAATGGCGTTGCCGAAGTCCTGCAGGCTGCGCGAGCCTACGGTAGAGGTGAGTATTATAATGGTGTTGCGGAAATCAACGGTCACCCCGTTGCTATCGGTGAGGCGTCCTTCGTTCATCACTTGCAGCAGGAGGTTGAAGACATCTTTGTTGGCCTTCTCAATCTCGTCAAGCAGCACGATGGAGTAGGGGCGGCGGCGCACTTTCTCGGTGAGCTGTCCTCCCTCCTAGTATCCGACGTATCCCGGAGGTGCGCCGACAAGGCGACTGGTGGTGAACTTCTCCATGTATTCACTCATGTCGATGCGTATGAGTGCCTCTTCGCTGCCAAACATATATTCGGCGAGTTTCTTGGCGAGGAATGTCTTGCCGACGCCAGTGGGGCCGAGGAACATGAAGGTGCCGATAGGCTTATTGGGGTCGCGCAGACCGATACGGTTGCGGGTGATAGCCTTGATGAGTTTCTCGATGGCTTTGTCTTGGGCTATGATGGTGTGGGAGAGGTCGGTCTTGAGCTCCTTGAGCTTGATATTCTCAGCCTGTGCCATCTTATGTACGGGCACACCGCTCATGATGCTGACTACCTGCTCCACGTCCTTCTCGTCAACGACGCTGGGGTTCTCTTTCAGTTTGAGCAGCCACTCGGTCTTCTTGAGAGTGAACTGTGCCTTGAGCTCGACGAGTTGGGTGCGTGCCTTGCCTGCCTCGGCGTATTTCTTCTGCTCGGCGAGCAGGGTTTTCTCGGCACGCAGCACGTCTATCTGCTGCTCTAGCTGCTTAAGTTCTGCGGGCATCTCTACGTCGAAGAGGTGCTTGCGTGAGCCTGCCTCGTCGAGGGCGTCGATGGCCTTGTCGGGCAGTTTGCGGTCGGAGATGTATCGCTCAGTGAGCTTGACACATGCCTCAAGGGCACGGTCGGTGTATTTCACATTGTGATGGTTCTCGTAGTTGCTCTTAATATTGGTGAGTATCTCGAGGGTGTCCTCCATGCTAGTGGGGTTGATCATCACCTTTTGGAAGCGGCGCTCGAGGGCTCCGTCCTTTTCTATTGACTTGCGGTATTCGTCAACGGTGGTGGCGCCGATGCACTGTAGCTGTCCCCTGGAGAGGGCGGGCTTGAGCATATTGGCTGCGTCCATGGTGCCCGAGGCTGAGCCGGCACCGATGATGGTGTGTATTTCGTCGATGAAGAGGATGACCTCGGGGTGTTCACGCAACTCTTTCATAATGCCCTGCAGACGTTCCTCACACTGGCCGCGGTACTTGGTGCCAGCCACTACGCCAGGCATGTCGAGGGCTATGAGTCGCTTGTCGAGCAGAGTGACGGGAACACTGCCTGCCACGATACGCTGGGCGAGACCCTCTACGATGGCCGTTTTGCCGACTCCGGCCTCACCAATTAGGATAGGATTATTCTTTTTACGACGGCAGAGTATCTGAGCGACGCGCTCTATCTCTATCTTGCGTCCCACCACGGGGTCTAGCTTGCCTTTGAGAGCAAGGGATGTGAAGTCGGTACCAAACTTAGTGAGGAACTGCAGAGGCTTCTTGTTGCTCTTGCCTTTGGCTTTGTTGCCGTCGGTGGCAGCATACTCTTCTGCATAGGAGCGGCCGTCGCCGTCGTCTTCATCGTCCTCATCGTCCTCGTAGTTGTCAGCAGTATGGGAGGTGTTTTCAAATCGCAGTTCGCTACTGCTCCAGAGATCGCTGTTCTTGTCTTGTTCTGCCTGCGGCTCCTCGTCGAGGCTGTCCTCCACATGATACATCTCGCGCAACTGTTCGCGCAGCTGGTCATACTCCAGTCCTGCCTCTGCCAGTGTCTTACCGACGAAGTTGTCGCGCTTGCGGATTAGCGCTAGCAGCAGATGGGGTGACATAACCTTGTCGCAGTGCACCACTGAGGCCTCCATCATACTGTTCTGCAGGGCGGCGCCTGCCACAGCATCGAGAGAGATGGCTCCGTTGGGCATGTCAAAAGGCAGCACCTCGGCCTTGTCGTAGGTCTTTATCCTGTTGAGCATGAGCACACGCAGTTCCTCCAGATCCTTGAAGTAGCGTACAAGAATCTCGTATGAGTCGTTGTTGGGCTCTCTCAACATTCCGAGAATGAAATGCTCGGGCCTGATGAGCTTGTCGCCAGTGCGCATGGCTTCGGCGCGGCTCTGTATTAATACGCGCTTAAATTCAGCGGAATAGATTTTCTTCATATTTATTTATAATAAGGGGTTACCCTTTCTTGTTTGCAAGAACTATGCCAGAGTGTACTTTTGGGCTAAAAAAATACACAAGCTCTTCGATTGGGAGAGCCTGTGTATATAGTTATGTAGCGACGCTGTGGGGCTACTTCTTGCCGTGTAGCTCGTCGCTTACAGTAAGCTTCTTGCGGCCTTTGGCGCGGCGCATAGCAAGCACTCGGCGACCGTTCTTGGTTGACATACGCTGACGGAAGCCGTGCTTATTGTTGCGCTTTCTGTTGTGGGGCTGGAATGTTCTCTTCATGATTGTATGTATTTTTTCAGATTTCTGCTTTAATGCGGCTGCGAAGTTAAGCATTTTTTTTGTTATAGCAGTGTTTCTCAACTAAAAAATGCGCTAAAAATGTGTTTTTTTGTTGGTAGGTGTTGTTTTTGGCTGTCAATTTGAGGTGTTTTGAGATATTTTTAGTATCTTCGCACCAATTATTCAATTAATAACAAATCACAAAAACATATCATTATGATTAAATCACAAGACATCAAGAAAGGTACTTGCATCCGTATGGATGGCAAGCTGTATTTCTGCATCGACTTCCTTCACGTGAAGCCGGGAAAAGGTAACACTATCATGCGCACCACTCTCAAGGATGTGGTAAGCGGCAATGTGCTGGAGCGTCGTTTCAATATCGGCGAGGCTCTGGAGGACGTACGCGTAGAGCGTCGTCCCTATCAGTTCAGCTATGCTGAGGGCGATGCGCTGCATTTCCTCAATCAGGAGACATGGGACGACGTGGTTATAGCACGCGACCTCATTACCGGCGTTAACTTCATGAAGGAGTCGGATATCGTGGACGTAGTGAGCGATGCCGATACCGAGACCATCCTCTACGCCGAGATGCCTGTCAAGACAGTGCTCAAGGTGACCTATACCGAGCCGGGTGAGAAGGGCAACACCGCTACCAACGCTACCAAGCCTGCCACCGTGGAGACCGGAGCTACAGTACGTGTGCCGCTCTTCATCAACGAGGGCGAGCTCATCGAGGTGGACACTCGCGACGGCTCCTATGTTAATAGGGCAAAGTAATTATTGTAACGGACCCACCCCCAATCCCTCTCTCTAAGTAGGGGAGTCTTCCCCATAGAGGGGGAGCGAGGAAGGGGGTCTTTAATTAGTAAATGACACTCTTATGAAACTTAATGGACGACGCGAAAGTACCAATGTTGATGACCGCCGCGGCTTGACCGGCATGCAAAAGGCCGGACTGGGCGGTATAGGCGGTATCTTAATAGCAGTGGTCATGATGCTGCTCAGCGGCGGTGACCTCAGTAGTATCCTCTCTTCGGTGGATCTCGGCAGCCTTACCAGTGGGGCGCAGGAGACTACCACGCAGCAGCGTGAGTTCACTCCCGAGGAGCAAGAGCTGGCCAAGTTCTCAAAGCAGATACTGGCGGGCACCGAGGATGTGTGGGCCGAGCAGTTTAAGAAGCTGGGCAAGACATACACTCCACCCAAGATGGTGCTCTACACTGGCAGCGTTCAGACGCGCTGCGGCAACGGTATGTCGAGCATGGGTCCGTTCTATTGCTCTGGCGACCAGTGTCTGTATATCGACCTCTCCTTCTTCAGCTCAATGAAGAAGCAGCTCGGTGCTGATGGCGACTTCGCCTACGCCTATGTCATCGCCCATGAGGTGGGCCACCACGTGGAGTACCTGCTTGGTACTCTTGGCAAGGCTCACGAGCAGATGTCGAAGGTGAGCAAGACCGATGCCAACCGTATCAGTGTGCGTCTGGAACTGCTCGCCGACTTCTATGCCGGCGTTTGGGCACACCACGACAATAAGATGTTCGCCTCGCTGGAGGATGGCGACCTCGAGGAAGCCATCCGCTGCGCGCAGGTTATTGGCGACAACTATCTGCAGGAGAAGGCCCAGGGCTATTCGCAGCCTGAAACCTTCACCCATGGCACTTCTGCCCAGCGCATGAAATGGCTCAAGCTCGGCTTTACCACTGGCGACGTTAGACGTGGCAACACCTTCCAGTTGAGTGACAGCGAATTGTAATTTTATGAAAAAGCTATTATTGTCAGTGGCAGCGATGGCATTTGTCACCGCTGCCACTGCGCAGAAAATACTGGTGCTCTACTATTCGGAAACAGGCACCACCAAGGCCGTGGCTGAAGAGCTACAGCAACAGTTGGGTGCTGACATAGAGGCCGTGGAGGCCGTAGTGCCATACACGGGCAATTTCCAAGAGACTATACAGCGCTCTGGACGAGAGCGTGAGACGGGCGAGCTGCCAGCCATCAAGCCGCTGCAGTCGCGTATTGCCGACTTCGACGTTGTCTTCCTAGGCTATCCCATCTGGTTTGGCACCTATGCCATGCCTATCGCTACGCTCGTGAAGGAACAGGACTTCGCCGGCAAGACCATCGTGCCTTTCTGCACCTTTGGTAGCGGCGGACTCAACACTTCAACCGATGCTCTGCGTAACGCACTGCCCAAGGCGAAGATACAGCGCGGCTACGGAGTGCGTTCTGCACGAGTAGCTGCAACCCCCAAGGAGCTTGACCGTTTCCTCAAGGAGAACGGCTATAAGAAAGGAAAGGTAAAGAAACTGCGCGACTACTCTGCGCAGCGGCCTGTGACTGCCGAGGAGCGTGCCATCTTTGATGCCGCCTGCTCCAACTATCAGTTCCCTCTTGGCACTCCGCAGACCGTGGGCAAGCGTCGCACTCTCGATGGCACCGACTATAAGTACACGGTGAAAGGGCGCGGCATGAACGGCGAGGAAAGTACTTCTACCATCTACGTAACAGTAGGGAAGGAGCCAGGCTCCAAGCCCGAGTTCACGGAAGTGGTGAGATAGTATAATAAATAAGGTTATAGAATGACAAGAGTAAATTGCATTGCTTTCTTCTTATGGCTTCCTTTGGTGGTGGGCGCCCAGAAGGGCAGTGTGCTCGATAAGGTAAACCTCTACATCGGCACGGCCGATGACTACGGCCAGATGGCGCCTGGCGCTACGGTTCCCTATAGCCAGATGCAGGGATGTCCCGACAGCAAGCCACGCCAGCATCCGGGTTACGACTACGAGGTGCCAAGGATCTCGGGCTTCAGCATCAACCGCCTCTCCGGTGTGGGTGGCAGCGGCTGCGGCGGCAACGTCTCGCTCATGCCCGATGAAACGGGAGAGGATGTGCGGCTCATGAAGGAGACGGAGCAGGCCACACCAGGCTATTATAGCGTGCTGCTGAGCAACGGCGTGAGCTTCGTCGCCACTGCCGATCAGCGTATGGCTGTGGAGCGCTTCTCCTTCCCCAACGCGTCGAAGGCCGTCCTGCTGCTCAATCCCCGTTCGGCGTTCGACAAGGTCTTCGCCGCCCAGTTCGGCCAACGGTCTCCGACTATGGGACAAGGCTTTGTCGAGTGTGCCAACACCTGTGGCCGAGGACGCTATCATCTCCACTACCGACTCTACACGAGCACGCCCTTCGCGCTCGACACCATAGCCGACGGACGGTTGAGACTGAAGTTTCTGGATTTAGGTTTCAAGTCACAGGTAGAGGTGCGTATCGTGGTTTCTACGGGCCTTGCCGATGAGCTGGATAGGATGACAGAGCAGGCCGTGTGGCAAACAGACTTTCAGACGATGGTTGAGCGCGCACGGCTTCAGTGGGAACACCTGCTCTCGGCTGTCGAGATTGAAGGCGGCACGCAGGATCAGCAGATCCTTTTCTACACCTCTTTATATAGGACTTTCCACAGTCCGTTTCAGGTCACCGACGGCCTGATGACCAACTATCTCGGCACCGACGGCAAGACCCACGAGGCGAAGGACTGTACGTACTACAGCTCGTGGTCGCTGTGGGACACCTACCGCACGAAGTTCCCACTCATCACCCTTATCGACGACGTCCACTCATCCGACATCATGCAGTCATTGGCACAGCTCTACCTGACCGGCAAGAAGGACTGGAGCACGGACAAGGAGTGTGTGCCGACGGTCCGCACTGAGCATGCCATTGCCACCCTGCTGGACGCCTATCGTCAAGACATCAGCATCCCGTCGCTCCGCGATGCCTATCCGGGGATGGTGTCGGAGGTAGAGCGCCTCAGCCAGAAGAGTCCCGACCAGTGCTTGGAGGCGAGCGGCGATTTCTGGGCACTCGGACAACTGGCAGACGAGCTGGGCATGAAGGACGAGGCCACCCGTTGGACGAAACGAGGCGAGGCCATCTTCGACAGCATCTGGCCACGGGAGTTCCAGCACATCGACGAGACCTTCACCAAGATGAAAGGCAACGGTCTCTATCAGGGCACGCGTTGGCAGTATCGCTGGGGTGCGCCTATGTACCTGCCGCGGATGATGAAACTTGTCGGCAAGAAGACGCTCGGCGAGCAGCTGCAGACCTTCTTCCGCGAGGAACTATACAACCAGGGTAACGAGCCCGACATCCATGTGCCCTTCCTCTTCGGCCGGCTCGGCATGCCGAAGGCGACAGGCGCTGTCGTCCACAGTCTCACCACACAGAGTATCACTCACCGTTACGGCGGCAACGATGCCTACCCCTCTCCCTTCGTCGGCTGCGCCTTCGTGAATCAGCCTCGCGGCTACTGCCCGGAGATGGACGAGGACGACGGTGCCATGAGTGCCTGGTACGTCTTTGCAAGCATGGGCATGTACCCGCTGGTGGTCGGCGAAGCCGTTTATGAACTATTTCCGCCGCTCTTCGACAAGGTGACTCTCCACCTCGGTGCCGACCGTCAGACGACCGTCGTCGTCCGAACCCAAGGCCGCACATCATGGCAGCAGCCGCTGAAGCGTGTTACCTGGAATGGCAAGCGTTTGCGTAACCATTCTATTTCTGTCCATGAACTCAAGAAAGGCGGCGACCTCGTATTCCACTTCTGAGTTCTCGCCGTTTTGGAGGCTTTGCATGGGACGAGATGGATGACGACGTAGAATAGTGTAGCGGCGATTCCTCAGACTGTACTGAAATAGTGTTATCCCGATGTGAGAAACGGTTTTCGCGTCGGGATGGTTTTATTATGGGCAGACTCAAAATATCATTGAGTGGGCGGTGTCTTTCCCTGATATCGAGTGAATTGGTACATGCAAAGAATAAATTGAAACGTGCATATACTGAATTGAAATGAGATAATATTGTGATATTGAATAGTGGAATAGAATTTTCCGACCATTTGTCTTTGTTTTATGGCTGTTTTGTATTAACTTCGCAGCATAAATTCGGTTTGCTGTATGTTGACAGACAAAGAGAAAGAATTTTCTGGCACTGAATCTAAGCCCGTCTCTATCAAGGAAGGTATGGACGGCAAGGTGGGCGAGCCCAAAAAGAAACAGAAGAAATACCCGCTGTGGAAGAACGTGCTGGCCATGGTTGTCTTGGTGGCTCTGTTCATTACAGGAGCTTACTGGGCAAGTATCCTTTACACTCGCCATGGCAAGGAGGTGGCAGTGCCCGACCTCAAGGGTCTCACGGTGAGGCAGGCTTACGAGCGCCTAGATGCGCTGGAGCTCTATGGCGAGGTGCGCGATTCTATCTACAACCGCAACATCCCTCCTGGCGTTATCTGCGACCAGAGCGTGCATGCAGGCAACTATGTCAAGATAGGGCGAACCATCGGTCTTACCGTCAATTCCGACCATGCCCCCACGCTAGTGCTGCCCGATGTGGCCGACAATATGTCTTACCGCGAGGCGATGGCCAAGTTGCGCTCCATGGGCTTCACTCTTGGCGATCCAGAGTATATCGAGGGCGAGAGAGACTGGGTATATTCCGTGAAGTATAAGGGTTGCAATGTGTCGGTGGGTACACGCATCGACATCAACGAGCCTATTACTCTCGTGGTCGGCGATGGCCACTATATGATGGATGAGCTGGAGTTTGACGCCTATGGCGACACCATTGGCTCCGTCTATGGCGACATACTGGAAATATTCTAAGACGAACTCTCGAACTTTCAAAAGATTGACCGACGACATTCAGATATTAGAAGAAGATGCCCTATATGAGCATTTCCGCGTGGTGGCCGATAAAGGGCAGAGCCTGCTGAGAGTTGACAAGTTCCTCTTTGACCATCTGCAGGACATATCGCGCAACCGCATACAGAAAGCTGCCGACGCAGGCTTCATCCATGTCAACGGCAAGCCCGTCAAGAGTAACTATAAGGTCAAGCCCCTAGACGTAGTGAGCGTGATGCTCGACCGCCCGCGCTACGAGACAACTATAGAGCCCGAGGACATTCCCCTCGACGTGGTGTATGAAGACGACGACCTCATGGTGGTCAACAAACCAGCCGGACTGGTGGTGCACCCCGGTTGCGGCAACTACACTGGCACATTGGTCAACGCCCTCGCGTGGCATCTCAAAGACAATCCTGCCTTTGATGCCAACGACCCAGAGGTGGGGCTCGTCCACCGCATCGACAAAGACACCAGCGGACTTCTCGTGATAGCGAAGACACCCCTGGCCAAGACTAGGCTCGGTGTTCAGTTTTTCAACAAGACAACCTCGCGCCTCTATCACGCGTTGGTGTGGGGCGACTTCGACAATATGGAGGGCCGCATCGAGGGTAATATCGGCCGCGACCCCAGAGACAGACTCAAGATGGCAGTTTTTGATCCCCAGTCTGATGTGGGCAAGAGTGCCGTCACCCATTGGAGGGTGTTGAGGCGCTATAACTATGTCACCCTTGTGGAGTGTAGGCTTGAGACAGGCCGCACCCATCAGATACGCGCCCACATGCAGCATATCGGCCATCCGCTGTTCTGCGACGAGCGTTACGGCGGTGATCAGATACTGCGTGGCACGCGCGACAGCAGCTACACCCAGTTTGTGCGCCGATGCTTCGAGACTTGTCCGCGGCAGGCACTCCACGCCAAGACCCTGGGCTTTGAGCATCCCACCACACGCCAGCCGATGTACTTCGACTCTCCGTGGGCTCCCGATTTCCAGCAGCTCATCGACCTATGGGAAGACAGAAATAGTTAAATAGCACATAAATATTGAATCGTTAAATAGTAAATCAGCTTGATGAAAAAAATAATAGCAATAGTATGCGGTGGCGACAGCTCCGAACACGATGTGTCGCTGCGCAGTGCACAAGGCATATACTCCTTCGTTGACAAAGACATCTACGACTGCTACATCGTGGAGATGAAAGGCCTCGTCTGGGAGGCGCTTCTGCCCGATGGCAGTCGCACCGCCGTCGATCGCAATGACTTCTCCTTCCAATGTGGCAACGCGAAGATAGTGCCCGACTTCGCCTACATCACCATCCACGGTACACCCGGCGAGAACGGCATCCTGCAGGGCTACTTCGACCTCATACGCATGCCATACTCTACCAGTGGAGTACTGATAGAGGCACTGACATTCAATAAGTTTGCCCTTAATAACTATCTCCGTTCTTTCGGAGTTACCGTGGCAGAGAGCCTGCTCATACGCCGGGGGCAGGAGAACGCCATCACCGACGACGAGATAATCGATAGGATAGGGCTCCCGTGCTTTGTTAAACCCTCTGACGACGGCAGCAGTTACGGTGTCACCAAGGTTAAGACCAAGGAACAGTTGCGCCCTGCCCTCGAGGTAGCCTTTGCTGAGGACAACGATGTCATGATTGAGGCATTCCTCGACGGTACCGAGATAACCTGCGGCTGCTACAAGACACGCAAAGCCAGCCACGTCTTTCCCATCACCGAAGTAGTCACCAGCCAGGAGTTCTTTGACTATGACGCCAAATACAACGGTATGGTAGATGAGATAACCCCTGCTCGCATCGATCCCGCCACTGCGGAGCGTGTCAGCAAGCTCACCTCTGCCATATACGACATCCTCGGATGCCGCGGCATCATACGCATCGACTATATCCTAACCGGCCCCAAAGGCAAGGAGACTATCAACATGCTCGAGGTCAACACCACCCCCGGTATGACAGCCACCAGCTTTATACCCCAGCAGATACGCGCTGCTGGCCGTGAGCCCGGCGAAGTGATAGCCGATATAATTGAAGACACTCTTAACAATGATAGTCGCAAAGACGCATAGAACGATATAACCTCACAGTTT
>JAFZUB010000100.1 GCA_017618515.1 Bacteroidaceae bacterium | reverse complement strand
TTTTTTCTCTCAGGTCTCTCTCAACAGGCGCGCCCTGATACGGGCCACGCCAGATTGACGGTTCGTTTCTCATACCCAAGCATTGTATGCCAATGCTTGTACTCTTGTACTTCCTGTTTTGTTATGAAAATCTCTCAAAGAACATGCCTCCGCGCCGGGGCCCGAACCCCGTTTTTGGGGCGAAAGCGGATGCAAAAGTACGAACATCCGGACAAACAGCCAAACTTTTCGAGGAAAAAATTGCACCCAAAACCGAAAAAAATGCGCTCACACCCCCAACGGCCCCATTTTTGAAACACGAAAGTGGCAGAAAACACCACTTCACATGACAAAATGCACCGTTTAAGAAGTCTTCTCTATTCTCTGTTCTCTATTCTCTATTCACTGGGCCGGAGCCTACGCGCGTACATTATTTAATATATTATAAGAGGCTGCTAGTTGTTATTGGTCAGTTGCTTGCTGATATAGCGGACGGGATACCAAGAGACTAAGAAGGAAACAATAACAACGGTTACGAAGATAATAACTATATCCCAGGGATTGACGATGACGGGATAGGCGTCGATGATAAAGGCTCCCGTCTTGTCGCCAAGCTTAAGAAATCCGTATTGCTGCTGCAGGGCGCACAGGACAAGGCCCACGATGATGCCGATGATGGCACCGGACAGGCTAATCATACGCCCTTCGAAAAGGAATATTTTCTGTATCTGACGGTCGGTGGCTCCAAGGTTGCGCAGGGTGACGACGTCTTTCTTCTTCTCGATGATGAGCATGCTCAGTGAGCCCACGATGTTGAAGCATGCGATAAAGAGTATGAAGGTGAGGAAGAAGTATGCAAGGTATTTCTCCACCTTCATGATACGAAACACATCTTCCTGCTGCTCATATCTGTCTACCACGCGGAATTTGTCACCCACGACTTGCTGCACCATACGTTTGGCCTTGTCTGCGGGGGTGCCGTAGCGCAGCTTTATTTCTAGGGAGCCTATCTCGCCGTCTTTGTCAAACATGCGCTGCGCGAAGCCGAGCGAACAGAGGATATACTCTTGATCATATTTTTTCTGTCCCACGGAGAACACCACGCCGGGCGAATTGAGCTCGTCCATATTGAAACTCTCGTCAGGTGCCATCAGGTTGATGCGCGCTCCTGCGGCAGGAGTGTAGATGAGTAGAGGGTCAATATAGTCTGCATCCATGCCAAGGTTGTTAGCAAGGCGCAGTCCGGGAATACCGAATTCCATTACATCTGCATGAAGCAAGAAACGCCCTGGACCATACAGGATGCGGCTGATATCGGTGATTTTGGAGAAGTTGTCGTCAACGCCTTTGAGAACCACCATAGCCTGCCGTCCGTTGTAGCGGGCCAGGGCACGCTGCTCCAAGGTGGCGCTGACTTCTTCTACGCAGTCGAGTTGCTTGATTTTGCCCTGTAGCGCTTCGTCTGCAACAAAGGTCTTTCCTTCTACGGGTATTATCTTCAGCTCGGGGTCAAAGGCGGTGAAGAGGGAGGCCACCAGCCCGTGAAAACCGTTGAAGATAGACAGCACACACACCATCGCCATCGTGGCTACAGCAATTCCCAGCACCGAGATGATGGAAATGATGTTGATAGCGTGATGGCTCTTACGTGCGAAGAGGTAACGGCGTGCTATGTAGAAGGGGAAGGACATCCTTTTTTATCACTTTTTCAGCAGTTCGTCGATGCGCTCCATCCTGTCGATGGTATCGTCAACAAAGAAGCGCAGTTCGGGAATGATGCGCAGTTGGTGGCGCAGCCTCTGGCCGAGGTCATAGCGCACACTGCGGATATTGGCCGTGACATTGTTGACTATCTCCTGAGCTTTGTCCGAGGGGAACACGCTGAGATAGACATTACAGTAGCTTAGGTCGGACGACACGCGGCAAGCGCTAACCGTGACCATCACTCCGCGCAGGCCCTTGCCTTGCTCCACGAACATCTCGCCCAGTTCTTTCTGGATGAGGCGATTTATCTTTAGTTGTCTTGTGCTGTCCATGCGAAGAGGGTTTTAGCTGATTTGGCTACCGGGTTTTACGTTGGAGAGGAGGGAGGTGGTGACCACCGAGCCGTCCCAGTTGGTGGCGCTCAGTATCATTCCTTCGCTGACGAGGCCGTTCTTAAACTCGCGGGGAGTGAGGTTGGCCACGAAGAGCACCTGCTTGCCCTTAAGTTGCTCGGGCTCGTACCACTCGGCGATACCGCTGACAATGGTGCGCTTCTGCATGCCGTCGTCGATGAGGAACTTCAGCAGTTTCTTCATCTTGGGCACGCGCTCGCACTCCAATACGGTGCCTACGCGGATGTCTAGTTTCTGGAAGTCTTCGAAGGAGACGGTCTCCTTGACGGGCTCTACCTTGTACTCGGCCTCCATATTGGACTTGATGATGTTCTCCAGTTTCTTTGTCTGAGCCTCGATGACACTGTCCTCTACCTTGCTGAAGAGTAGGCTCGGCGAACCCAGCTGCTTGCCAGGGGCGAGGAGGTCGGTGTTGCCCAGCTGCTCCCAGCGGAAGGAGTCCATATTGAGCATCTCGCGGAGTCGTTTGCTGCTGAAAGGCAGGAAAGGCTCGAAGGCGATAGCGAGGTTCGCTGTCAATTGCAGTGAGATGTTGATGATTGTCTTTATGCGCTCGGGGTCGGTCTTGATTACCTTCCACGGCTCGCTGTCGGCGATGTATTTGTTGCCGATGCGTGCGAGGTTCATGGCTTCCTTCTGAGCGTCACGGAACTTGAAGTTGTCGAGCAGAGTCTCGAGCCTTGCTTTTATTCCGTCAAACTCGGCGAGGGTCTCGCGGTCGAAGTCGGTAAGTTCACCACGCTCAGGCACCAGTCCTTCATAATATTTCTGTGTGAGTTGCAGGGCGCGGTTCACGAAGTTGCCGTACACTGCCACCAGCTCGTTGTTGCATCGAGCCTGGAAGTCCGCCCAAGTGAAGTCGTTGTCCTTGGTCTCTGGGGCGTTAGCGGTGAGCACATAGCGCAGCTCATCCTGGCGCCCGGGCAGCTCGTCAAGGTATTCGTTGAGCCAAACGGCGTAGTTCTTGGAGGTGGAAATCTTGTTGCCTTCCAGATTGAGGAACTCGTTGGCAGGCACATTGTCAGGCAGGATATAGTCGCCGTGTTCCTTGAGCATGGTGGGGAAGACGATGCAGTGGAACACGATGTTGTCCTTGCCAATGAAGTGTACGAGACGTGTCTCTTCATCTTTCCACCATTTCTCCCAGCTGCCCAGTTCGGGACGCTGTTCACAGAGTTCCTTGGTGTTGGAGATGTAGCCGATAGGTGCATCAAACCACACGTAGAGCACCTTGCCCTCTGCACCCTCTACTGGCACTGGTATGCCCCATTCGAGGTCACGGGTCACGGCTCGGGGCTTCAGTCCACCGTCGAGCCAGCTCTTGCATTGGCCATACACATTGGGGCGCCACTCCTTATGTTCGTTGAGAATCCACTGCTCCAGCCAGGGCTGTGCTTTGTCGAGAGGCAGGTACCAGTGCTTGGTCTCTCGCTTGACGAGGGGATTGCCTGTCTCGGCATTGTAAGGATTGATGAGCTCCTCTGGTGACAGGGTGGCACCACATTTCTCGCACTGATCCCCGTAGGCGTCGGTGTTATGGCATCGCGGACACTCGCCCTTGATGTTGCGGTCAGTGAGGAAGTGCTGCGTCTGCTCGTCGTAGAACTGCTCGGTTACCTGCTCTACGAATTTGCCTTCGTCGTATAGTTTGCGGAAGAAGTTGCTGGCCACTTCGTGATGAGTCTTGCTCGTGGTGCGGCTATAGATGTCGAAACTGATGCCAAACTTCTCGAAGGAGTCCTTTATCAACTCGTGGTAGCGGTCCACCACCTCCTGAGTGGTGATGCCTTCTTTGCGAGCGCGGATGGTGACAGGCACACCGTGCTCGTCACTGCCACCGATAAAGACAATGTCTTCGCCTTTGAGTCTGAGATAGCGGGCGTAGATATCAGCCGGCACATACACTCCGGCGAGGTGACCGATATGTATCGGCCCGTTGGCATAGGGCAGGGCCGAGGTAATGGTTGTTCTCTTGAATTTCTTAGTCATTTTCTATACCTTATTATATTTTAGAATGCAAAGGTACAAATAAATTAGGAATTAGGAATTATTCGTACTTTTGCAAACCGTAGATGAAACAGAGGAACCATACGTTTGATTTTTTGTGTGGCTTGTGTATTGTGAGGATGGTGTTGCTCCACACCTTTCAGTACACGGGATTTGTGGCTTATCCTTGGTGGAACACCGTCATGGACTGGAGTTTCTACCTGATGTGTTTCTTCTTCTTTAAGGCAGGCTATTTCAATCGCGGCACGTCGGGCCCTACTCTGCCTTATCTGTGGGACCGCACCAAGCGCTTGCTGGTTCCCTACATCACCTGCGGATTGATAGGCAATGTGTTGTTCTGGTTTTCCATGTGGTTGCTGGAGGGAGAGTATTCGCGCAACCCCATACGATTTCTGTGGATACATACTTATAAGGTCAGTGACTTCTACGGCAACGCGGCCATGTGGTTCCTGTTCTCCTTCTATGTGATGTATATCGCAGTGCATTTCATAGAAAAGGTGAAATGGCTCCACTGGCTGACTCTGTCATTTCCTCTCATCAGCTACTGGCTGTGGACACAAGACAATCCCCTGTGGATGAATCTCAACAATGTGTGCATGGGCATATTCTTCTTCTACCTCGGCCATTGGTGGCGCTTGCTTATAGCGCATCTTGGCAGGAGGTGGGAGTTTTCCATCTCCATAGTGCTGCTGGCCGTGTTTGCAGTAAGCAATGTGTTGTGGCACGGCATGTATTACATGCATTCCAACCTCTTCACGGGCAACCCATGGACGGCTATCATCAACACGGTGTTGGTGGTGTGTGGTCTCAGCGGCCTGCTGCTTTCCGTGCGCCTGCCCCGTGTGCCGCTTATCGGATACATAGGCGAGCACTCGATGGTTTATTTCGTGCTCCATTTCCCCGTGTTGTATCTCTACCGCAACATAGCCCTGTATAATCACGTCTCTGTGCGCGGCAGTTGGGCAGATGCCGCCATCATGTTGGCCATAGTATTTGTCTTTTGCACCCTGATAGTGCCCTATTTTGAGCGCGTTCCCCTACTGAGTGGACGATGGCCGCGGAGTAGCAATAAAAGTACACAAAAGGCCGATTTTACGTGCAATTGAGGCTATTTTTAAGAAAAAAATCACTAAAAATCATTTTTTTTAGTAAAATATTTGGAAGTAACCGCTGATATTACGATATTTGCATCAGTTTATTGACCCAATAAATAACGAAAACAGTTTAATTAACTTTTTAGTACTAACAATTTAATTTTTCAATTATGACAAAGACAGAATTGATCGCAAAGATCGCTGCAGGCGCTGGCATTTCTAAGGCTGCTGCAAAGAAGGCTCTTGACACCACCACTGCTGCTATTGCAGGTGCTGTAAAGAAGGGTGACAAGGTTGCTCTCGTTGGTTTCGGTACTTTCAGCACTGTTAAGCGTGCTGCTCGCACTGGCGTTAACCCCGCTACCGGTGCCAAGATTAAGATCGCCGCAAAGAAGGTGGTTAAGTTTAAGGCTTCTGCCGCTGTTCTCGGCTAATAATCGCTGCAGAGACACGACATTAGAAAAATAAGTGTTCCCGTGAAGGCAACTTCACGGGGACATTTTTTATTCCCGCCGCAGCGGGTAGTTGTTGCGCAGGACTTCGAAGTCTGCAGGGGCGGCCTTGAGACGCGCCGAGTCGGCCAACGGACTATACAGCGCTAGCGCATCTTTGACGGGGTCGCCGGTGAGCTGTATGTGTTCTGGTAGCGGCGGCGGTGCTGTGAGGGCAAGAAATCTCTCTTCATCGCTAATGGTTATGCCGAAGTGGTGACATACGGCCCGGAGTGCTATACGCGCGGCATTGCTCTTGCCGTCGGCAGAATAGCCGGC
>JAFZUB010000099.1 GCA_017618515.1 Bacteroidaceae bacterium | reverse complement strand
GCGAGTTAGTCGGAGATGGCCGCCGGTGATGGCGAGTGTACCATTATTAATATAAGGATTCGCACGCGCGAGGAGAGCGTCAAGTTTTTCTTGACCGAAATTGCTGGCGAAGGCTGCGAGGTCAAGGCCTGCGGCGGTGCGTAAGCGAGTGAGCAGAGTCTCCTCCATTTGCATCTTGGGGGTAATCTCCTCGCGAGAGAAAAGATGGGCGGCGATAATGTCGCCCCCAGCATGGAGATAGGCTTGCAGGTCGGGGCTGTTCCATTGGCGCGAAGTGCCGTCATAGGAATGGGCCGCGGGTCCGACACCGAGGTAATGCATACCGCTCCAGTAACCACTGTTGTGGCGGGCCTCACGACCGGGCAGGGCGAAGTTGGATATTTCGTAATGATGGAAGCCTGCTGCCTCTGCTTTCTCCTTAAGGAGGGAGTACATCTGGAGACTAAGCTCTTCGTCAGCTTCGCGCACCTCGCCTTGTTCGCGCAGGCGGTGGAGTTGCGTGCCCTCTTCGTAGGTCAACGAATAGGCTGAGAGGTGAGTGACAGGCAGGGCGAGCGCCCGCTCCAAGTCACTCTGCCACAGGTCGATAGTCTGATTGGGCAGACCGTAGATAAGGTCTATGCTAATATTGTCGATGCCTGCAGAGAGGAGATGCTCCACTGCCAGGGGTGCCTGCTCGGCACTGTGGCGACGATGGAGAAAGCGCAGCATTTCGTTGTTGAAGGTCTGCACACCCATGCTCACTCTATTGATGGGCAAAGCAGCTAGCGCTTTGGCGTAGTCGGGAGTAACGTCATCGGGATTTGCCTCGAGAGTCACTTCTGCATCGGGGCTCAGTTGCCAGTGCTCCGCTATTGTAGCGAAGAGAGTTCTTAGCTCTTCTGCCGTCAGCACAGAGGGAGTGCCGCCGCCGATATACACACTGCTGAGGACTGGTGAGTCAAGGTATTCTTTGCGCAGAGTTATCTCCCGGCAGACGGCCTCGATATATGCCTTGCGTTTCTCTGAACCGCAGGTGGTGGAATAGAAGTCGCAATAGATGCAACGACTCTTGCAAAAGGGGATATGTATGTATAGTCCGCAGCGATGCATGAAAGTGCTATTTTGCTCCAAAATTACTACATTTTTAGCATTGTTTGTGGCAAAGGGGATGCGAAAAAGCGATTTTGGGTACTAAAAATTTGCCATGACATAATCTTTGCGTATATTTGTAAGCCAATAAATGCGTCTTTGTTACAGAAAACAATAATTTAATAACATAACAACAATGAAAGCTTACAAGACAAACGAGATCAAGAACATTGCCATCCTTGGTAATGACGGTGCGGGCAAGACGACCCTCACCGAATCCCTACTTTTTGAGGCAGGCCTCATCAGCCGCCGTGGTAAAATCAGTGCTAAGAACACTGCCAGTGACTATTTCCCTGTAGAGCAGGAGTATGGCTACAGCGTATTCTCCACAGTATTTCACGCTGAGTCTAATGGCAAGAAGTTGAACTTTATCGACTGCCCGGGCTCTGACGACTTTGCCGGTGCTGCCATCACTGCACTTAATGTTACTGATACTGCTCTCATCCTGATGGGTTACAGCGGTGTGGAAGTTGGTACACAGAACCATTTCCGTTACACTGAGAAGCTGGGCAAGCCCGTTGTGTTCCTGCTCAACCAGGCTGATGACGAGCGTTTCGATTATGAGTCATTGGTAGAGAGGACCAAGGCAACATTTGGCTCAAAGGTTATGCCTATCCAGTTCCCCGTGGCTGCAGGTCCCGACTTTAATGCTATCATCGATGTGCTGACCATGAAGAAGTATTCATGGGGTCCCGACGGTGGCAAGCCGAAGGTAGAGGACATTCCTGCCGACCTGATGGACAAGGCTACCGAGATGCACATGGCTCTCGTGGAGGCTGCTGCAGAGCACGACGAGGCTCTTATGGAGAAGTTCTTTGAGAGCGAGGAGCTCACAGAGGATGAGATCCGTGAGGGTGTTCGCAAGGGTATGGCTGTTCGCGGCATATTCCCCCTCGTTGTTGCCAGCGCAGGCAAGGACATGGGCATGAATCGCCTGATGGAGTTCCTTGGCAATGTTGTTCCTATGGTTACTGAGATGCCTAAGGTAAAGAACGCTGCCGGCAATGAGGTGGCTTTCGACCCCAATGGCAATGTCAGCCTGTTCTTCTTCAAGACCGCTATGGAGCCCCATATCGGTGAGGTGCAGTACTTCAAGGTAATGAGTGGTACTGTAACCGAGGGTATGGACCTCAGCAATGCCAACCGTGGCAGCAAGGAGCGCATGGGCCAGTTGTTTGCTTGTGCTGCAGCACAGCGTATCAAGGTTGACAGCCTGCAGGCTGGCGACATAGGTTGCGCCGTGAAGCTGAAGGACGTGAAGACTGGCGACACCCTCAACGACAAGGGCTCTGACCAGACCTTCAACTATATCAAATATCCTGATCCCAAGTATATCCGTGCCATCAAGCCTGTTAGCGAGAGCGACAATGAGAAGATGATGGCTGCCATCTATCGTATGGCTCAGGAGGATCCCACATGGGTTGTAGAGCAGAACAAGGAGTTGCGCCAGACCCTTATCAAGGGACAGGGCGAGTTCCACCTGCGCACCCTCAAGTGGCGTCTGGAGAACAATGATAAGATTATGATTGAGCTCAACCCGCAGCGCATTCCTTATCGTGAGACAATCACCAAGGCTGCCCGTGCTGACTATCGCCACAAGAAGCAGAGTGGTGGTGCCGGTCAGTTTGGTGAGGTTCACATGATCGTTGAGCCTTACACTGAGGGTATGCCCGATCCTACCGTATATCGCTTTGGCAATCAGGAGTATCGTATCACTCCGCGTAGCACCGATGTTACTGAACTGGAGTGGGGCGGCAAGCTTGTGTTCATCAACTCCGTTGTGGGTGGTGCTATCGACACCCGCTTCATGCCGGCTATCCTCAAGGGTGTTATGGAGCGTATGGAGCGCGGCCCGCTGACCGAGTCTTATGCTCGTGACGTTCGCGTGATTGTTTACGACGGTAAGATGCACCCGGTTGACTCCAACGAAATCAGCTTCATGCTTGCAGCACGCAACGCCTTCAGCCAGGCATTCCGCGAGGCAGGTCCGAAGATTCTGGAGCCTATCTATGATCTTGAGGTGCTCGTGCCCGGTGACATGATGGGTGACGTGATGAGCGACCTCCAGGGACGCCGCGGCCTTATCATGGGTATGTCGAGCGAGGGTGGCATGCAGAAGCTCAACGCTAAGGTGCCCTTGGCAGAACTTGCCAACTACTCTACCGCTCTGAGTTCCATCACTGGTAGCCGCGCCAGCTTCACCATGAAGTTCGCAAGCTACGAACTCGTTCCGCAGAATGTACAGGACGAGCTCATCGCTGCCAACCAGAAAGAAGAAGATTAACGATTACAGTCATAAGGCGCGAGAAAACAATCTCGCGCCTTTTTACAAACATCCGATAATTATGAAGAAGATAGCACTATCCCTTCTCTCGCTGTTGTTGACCCTCACTGCAGTATGGGCAGGAGAGAAAGTTGATTTCAAGACCTGCATGAGCGGAGTCTTTTGGGCTGACCAGCTCTATGGAGTGAAGCCTCTCAACGATGGTGAGAGCTATGCCCGTGTCAGTGGCGACCGCAAACGTATTGTACGCTACTCTTTCAAGACTGGCGAGGAGATTGGTACCATTTGCGACATAAGCAACGCCCGTGGCACCAAGCTGCAGGGTTTCAGCGACTATATCCTCTCGCCTGACGAGAGCCGCATATTGCTGCAGACCAACACCAAGCAGATATACCGCCACTCTAAGACCGCTGAGTACTATATCTACACCGTAGCCAACAACACTATCGAGCCACTCTCTAAGAATGGCCCGCAGCAGGAGCCGCTCTTCTCGCCCGACGGCAATCAGGTGGCTTTTGTCAGGGATAACAATCTCTTTCTCGTCAAGCTGCTCTTCAACAATAGCGAGAGTCAGGTGACGGAGGACGGCAAGTTCAACTACGTGCTCAACGGTATCCCCGACTGGGTGTACGAAGAGGAGTTTACCTACAGCCGCGCTTTCGACTTTAGCGCCGACGGCAAGATGCTGGCATGGGTGCGCTTCGATGAGAGTCAGGTGCCCCTCTACGAGATGCAGATGTTCAAGGGACTGAGCCCGGAACTCAAGGACAACGACACCTATCCCCACAACTACTGCTATAAGTACCCCGTGGCTGGTGAGCAGAACAGCAAGGTAAAGGTGCTCACCTACGACATCAAGAGCCATGTGACGCGCGAGATGGCAGTGCCCCTCGACAGCGACGGCTATATCCCCCGCATCAAGTTTACCGAGACACCCGACCAGCTTGCCATCGTCACCCTCAATCGTCATCAGAGTGTGATGAATATCTATATGGGCGACGCTCGTTCCACGGTGTGCAAGCTCATCCTCAGCGAGAAGGACGACCGCTATGTGAAGGAGCATGCCTATGAGCATCTGCAGTTCTTCGGCAACAACTTCATGCTGCAGAGCGACCGCACAGGTCAGAGCCAGCTCTACTGGTACTCCACCACCGGCCAGCTAATCAAGCAGGTCACCAACCAGCCGATGGAGGTGTGCGACTTCTACGGCGTTGATCCGCAGCGCAAGACTTTCTACTACAGCGCCAAGGACGGCAACCCCACGCGTACAGCCATCTTCGCCACCGATCTTAGCGGAAAGACCGTTAAGCTCTCCACCGAGCCAGGTACCAATAGCGCAGTGTTTAGCGCCACGATGAAATACTTCATCAACACCTACAGCAATCTAACCACCCCGCAGGTAACCACTCTGCGCAGCAACAATGGCAAGGTGCTCAAGACGCTCATCGATAACAAGGAACTGCGCGAGCGCGTTGCCCGTTACGATATGCCGCAGAAGGAGATGTTCACCTTCCGCACCAGCGAGGGTGTGGAGTTGTATGGCTGGATGATGAAGCCTGCCGATTTCAATCCTTCCAAGCGCTACCCTGTTATTATGCATCAGTATAGTGGCCCAGGCTCGCAGTCTGTCACAGATAGTTGGAGCTCAGGTTCCAATGGGGCTGGCGGAGCATACGAAGCCTACCTATGCGGTGAGGGTTTCATCTGTGTCACTGTTGATGGACGCGGCACTGGTGGTCGCGGTCGTGACTTTGAGAAGTGCACCTACCTGCATCTTGGCCAACTGGAGAGCAAGGACCAGGTAGAGGCAGCCATCTGGCTTGGCCAGCAGCCCTATGTTGACAAAGACAACATCGCTATCTGGGGCTGGAGCTACGGCGGTTTCAACACTCTGATGAGCATGAGCGAGGGCCGTGGCGTGTTCAAGTGCGGCGTGGCAGTGGCACCGCCCACCAGTTGGCGCTTCTACGACACTGTCTATACCGAGCGCTACATGCGTACCCCACAGGAGAACACTGGCTATAGCGACGATGCCATCAGCCGTGTGCCCAATCTCCACGGCAAGCTGCTCGTGTGCCACGGCCTGGCCGACGACAATGTGCATGTCCGCAACACCTACGAATACACCGAGGCGCTCGTGCAGGCCGACAAGCAGTTTGAGATGCAGCTC
>JAFZUB010000098.1 GCA_017618515.1 Bacteroidaceae bacterium | reverse complement strand
CCTCACTACTAATTCCTAACTCCTCACTATAAAACACGGTGTCTATCTCAAACCCCGCATCTATGCAATGCTGCAACTCGCGGCGTCCCTCCACTACGAACATACCCGCCTTGCGACGCTCCGCCGACTTCTGCTGCAGTAGCAGCAACTGCCGAATCCGCGGATTATGCACACTTGTTATTATCTCTATTTCGTTCATCATAATGTTTTCACACGGCAAAGTCGCCATACTTCGCGAGGCCTTTGTCGATAGTCGCCGCTTGCGGCGGGACGACATTAAAAAGGCCGAGAGTGTTTTCACACGGCAAAGTCGCCAGACTTCGCGAGGCCTTTGTCGATAGTCGCCGCTTGCGGCGGGACGACAATTTAAAAAGGCCGAGAGTGTTTTCACACGGCAAAGTTAAACTATTTTTTTCGAACCAATGACATTTCACTTATCACATTCTACATATTACATTTCCACATTTATGATTTGTTAAGATGGATTTCTTGCTACATTTGGCAAAAAAGTCGTATCTTCGCGTCGTGAAACAAGATTATGCCTACACGGAGCTGGCGGATGCCAAGGCAATGCTGAAGGTGCGCGACCCAGAGGGGCACAAAGGCACGTTCGGTCACGGACTGCTTGTGGCAGGCTGCAAAGGCATGGCAGGAGCGGCTATCCTGTCCGCGAGGGCTGCACTGCGCAGTGGCATGGGCAAGCTGACGGTGCATACCGCCGACTTCAATCTGCCGATAATGCAAGTGGCAGTGCCAGAGGCGGTTATAGCTCCGGGAACTGAGAGTCAAATCTCAAACTTCCATGCTCTCGCCATCGGCCCAGGCCTGGGACAAAGCGATGAGGCACGCAGCCTGCTGCTCAATGTCCTGCAGACACAACCGCAGAGAATGGTCATCGACGCCGACGGCCTCAACCTGCTGGCGCAGATGGAAGACTGGCTCGCTCTCCTACCCCAGAATGCGGTGCTGACGCCACACCCGATGGAGTGGCAGCGCCTCACAGTGCATGACCCAGTCGACCCACGCGACTATGCACAGCGTCACAGCCTCTACATTATATTAAAGGGGCACGCCACGCGCGTATATACTCCGCAGGGCATGGTCTTTGTCAACACCACAGGCAACAGTGGCATGGCCACGGCAGGTAGCGGCGACGTGCTTACGGGCATACTGCTCTCGCTGCTGGCACAGGGCTACAGCCACGAGGAAGCCTGCCGGCTTGGGGTATGGCTCCACGGCAGAGCCGGTGACATCGCCGCCGAGCAGCTGTCGGAAGAAAGCATGATTGCCTCCGACATCGTGGAGCATCTGCCGAAAGCATTTAAAGAATTGAAAATCGAAAAATGAAAATTATATGAAAAAAGTCTTTTTGTCTTTTATACTTTCATTCTTGCTCCCTTCCCTCTGGGAGGTGCTGGGAGGAGGCTCTCTTTGTGCACAGACCAACGTGGTGACCTACAGCCCAGGCGTGTGCGCTGACGGCGTGGTGTACTATCTGCCAAAGACGGCGCTCAAGATTGCCGTCACAGCCACTCGTACGACCATGCACCCGGGCGACTTCCACAACTACGCACAGCGCATGCTGCGTCTTAACGATGCCGTGCACAGCGAGCAGACACAGTGGACCATCGACCGCGTGCAGATGGTGCCCTTCGGTGTGCCCGACACTGCGAAGGTCTATCTCGTGGCGCTGAAGAAGAATACCTCTGCCCCACTCTGTACCCTTACCGACGACGGCATCCTGCTGTCCATCAATGCACAGACGGAGAAGCCACAGCCTGCCGTAGTGGAAGAAGTGAACACCCGCGCCAACGAAAAGATGAACAGCCGCGACTTTTTCAACCAGGAGATTTTGTCGGCTGGCAGCGAGCTGAAAATGGCCGAACTGACGGCTGCCGAGATATACACCATCCGTGAGAGCCGCAGCGAGCTCACCAAGGGCGAGGCCGACTATATGCCCAAGGACGGCGAGCAGCTGAAGCTGATGCTCGCCAAGCTTGACGAGCAGGAGAAGGCACTGATGCAGCTGTTCAAAGGGTACGCCGACACCGAGACCAAGACATGGGTGCTGACCTACGTGCCCGAGATGGGCAAAGAGAAAGAGCTGCTTGCCCGATTCTCCGATCAGCGCGGCCTGGTCGACAAGGACGACCTGAGCGGTGCGCCCCTCTACATCACGGTAACAAACAAAAAGACGGTGACCTCCGGCCCTACTGAGCTCACTGACAAGAAACTGCTGGACAAAGTGGTGTGGTACAACATCCCCTCGCAGGCCGAAGTGGCAATAGACTTTATGGGCAACGCCCTTATTAAGGGGCAGATGCCCATCGCACAGTTCGGCCACCAGGAATACCTCACCGACGACCTCTTCAACCGCAGGGCCACCTGCCACGTATGGCTCAACCCCGTGACTGGCAACATACAAAAGATAGAGGACACCTCACTCGTAAAACAATAAATATTGAGCATTAATCATTATATGAAGAAGGGTTTCTTATACTCCATAATTCTTTCATTCTTGCTCCCTCCCCTCTGGGAGGCGCTGGGGGCAGGCTCTCTTCTTGCGAATGCCGCCATACGCAAGGAGTATAAGAACATGAAGGAGTATATCAAGACCTCCAACTATACCAAAGGCCGTGAGCAGATTGCCAAGTGCCTGGCCGACACCACCATCAACACCGACCCGGAGTTCTACGCCCTCGCCATCGCCCTGGAGACCAAGGCCAACGATGCCGAGAACATGAAACTATACCTCAATCAGAAATACGATACGGCCTCCTTCTTCAATAGCAACAGCAAGATTGTGGAATACTCGTTGATGCAGGACAAGGCACAAAACGCACTGGCTCCCCTGCCGGAGTCCAAGCGCAAGAAAAAGGCCGCCGGCCTCGTGCCCTACTACCAGAACCTATACAACGGTGGAGTATTCTTCATCAAGCACAAGCAGTGGGCCACCGCCGACCGCATGTTCTCAATGTTTATCGATACGTCAAGCCATCCGCTGCTGGAAGACCATGTGTCCGTGCCGATGTCCAAGATGGCGCGTGCCGCCTTCTGGAGCATGACAGCGTGCTACGAGAACAAGCAATATAAGGATGTGTTCAAATACCACGACCTCGCGGAAGCCGACACGGCCAACATCAACTACGTGCTGCAATACGAAGCCCTGGCCTACGAACAGCTGAAGGACACCGCCAACTACGTGAGCAAGCTCAAGGAAGGCATCGCCAAGAACCCCACCGCCTCCGAATTCTTCTTCTCACGCCTCACCGACTACTACAACTCGGTGCATGACTACAAGTCAGCCTATATGCTCAACGACAGTCTGCTGCGCACCGACTCCACCTCCACCCTCTACCTCTATGCGCAGACCATCGTCCTGTTCAATATGAAGGAGTACGACAAGTGCATCAGCAACACGGAGAACCTGCTGCGCATCAGCCCCGACAATTCCGATGCCAGCTACTACCTCGGCCTGTGCTGGTATAACAAGGGACTCGACTACGACGCCACAATCACACCCGACCCCACCTCAAAGGCATACAAGGAAAGCAAGCGGAAAGTCAATCAAATGTTTGAGCAGGCAATGCCCTACCTCGAGAAGTTCCGTGCCGCCCGCCCCGACGACAAGGAACGGTGGCAGGCCCCCCTCTACAGAATCTACTTCAGCCTCAACCTGAGCGACAAACTCAAGGAACTCGAAACCGCTACGCGGTAGAGAATAGAGAACAGAGAATAGAGAACAGAGAATAGAGAACAGAGAATAGAGAACAGATAATAGATAATAGATAATAGATTTCCCCCTCTAAGATAGAGGGGGTGACCTTTAGGTCGGGGGCGTATGATAAATCCCACAAATCACACGCACAAAAAATAACTCTCAATGAGAAAATTTCTCTTTTCTCTATTCTCTATTCACTAATTTCTTTGTAATTTTGTTCCGCAAAATTACTAACTGCGGTAGTAGCTCAGTTGGCAGAGCATTAGCTTCCCAAGCTAAGGGTCGCGGGTTCGAGCCCCGTTTACCGCTCCACGGCCGAAAGGACAAAACCTTTCGGCCATTATCTTTTTACCGACCTTGCCCCACCTTATCACACGCCCGTCAAATCTAAAGCGGACTTCACCAAAACTAACGCGGACTTCGCCGCAGTATCTCCGCCGAGATACATATTTATTTCCGCCGAATCAAAGTTGTATTTCCGCCGAAACATGAGTATGTTTCCGCCGAAATAAATTCAGGAGATTGCGTTTTATTTCCACGAGAACGCGATAAAATTGCAGAAAGGCGCTCTATGATTACAGTAAGGCGCGATAAATTTTAATAAAGGGGCTCTAAGATTTTATTAGGTCAGTCTGAGATTTTATCAAGGCAATCTAATATTATATCGGGTCGGCATAAAAGAGAGCGAGGCGCCTATGATTGTAGACGCCTCGCTATTTGGTTTTGTTTGATTACAGTTGCTTTACGGGGAATGTGAAGTAGGTGTCGGGGAAGGGCTCGTCCTTGAGAGTGAAGTGCCACCACTCCGTGGGGAAGGACTTGAAGCCGTGGCGGAGCATGGCCTCGCGCAGTATCATGCGGTTGCGGAACTGCTCCTCGGTGATGCTACGCCCTGCCGGTGACTTGGCATTGTCGCCCGTAAATTCCTTCGTGTCGGGATTGCCGCAGAAGTCGGGATGGCTCTCGGGACCGAACCAATCGAAGGTGCCACCCATGTCGAGTTCCTTCTCTGTCGCCATGTCAAACAAGGTCAGGTCAACGGTAGAGCCACGGGTATGACCGCTCTTGGCGCAGATATACTCCTGGTCGAAGAGGACGCTCTTGTCGAGGTCTGGATAGAAGTAATCCTTCATGCGGGTGTCAGAGAGGTCTTCTGCCCAGCGCACGAAATGGTCAACGGCCTTCTGCGGACGATAGGCATCGTATATCTTCAGGCGATAGCCCTGCTTGATGACGTCATCGCTCACCGCGCGCAGACTGTCGGCTGCCGCCTTGGTGAGCAGCGCTGTTGGCTCCAGATAGCCGTCGATGCGGTCACCCACGAAGTTGTAAGTGCCGAAGTAGCGTATCTCCAAGATCGCATCGGGCACTGCGTCGGTCAGCGTCACAAACTGGCTGGTGTCCTCAGTGGGACTGACGGCTGCCTCTTTGTTGCCAGTGCAATATACTGCGATAAAGACGACAACACAGATGGCCACCACGGCTGCCAGCGTCCATAGTTTCGTTTGTTTGCTTCTCATTTCTTTGCTGGTAGTGCTTTGCAGGTCTCGCGGACGAGACGAGAGAGGTATTCATGGTCGTCCACATCGGAGATGTAGAAGTAGTCCTTCGCGCCATCATATGGCGGGCGAAGGACTACCTCCTCCAAAAGGCCACGCACCTTGTCCGTAGGCTTTAGATACAGACGGTTGTCGCATATCAGGCCGAAGATCTTCTCGTCGCAGTATATGCCATAGTCGCCAAACATTTTCTTAGCGACTATGTGACCTGCGCCGGAGCATTGGTCAACGATATATTGCACGAAATCAGCGGAGCTGGCCATGGAGTTTGGAGTTAAGAGTGAGGAGTTAGGAGTTAGGCCTGCTCGTAGCGCAGTGTCTCGGTGGGCTTGTCGCATACCTCCGACGGGCCGAAATACTGGATGGGGCCGGGATATACGTAGGCAGTCTGCTTCTTCCACTCGTCGCGCTTGGCTGCGAAGGCCTTGAAGGGCGCACCGTTGAGGTCTACGAGAGCCTTGCGAATCACGGGCTTCATCTGTCCGCTGCGCTTCTCCATATTGAGCATCATGGTGATGGGCACACCGCCTGCCACCCACTCGCTTGCGGGCTTGGTGGTGTTCTTGACGATGGCCATGTAGCCGGTCTTGCCATTGGCGATGAGCTGCGATGCGCTCACACCGAGAGAGTAGCAGTAGTCGGCGTCGAAGTTGGACGGGGCTGCACAGCGTCCCTCGTAGCCGAAGAAATGGTGCAGTGAGGAGAACTTGCCGTTGTACTTGCCTGCGGCTCTCCACTCAGCCAGCTTGGCAGCAACCATTGAGGAGAGCAGTTTCTCTGTCTCGATGAGGGATACCTGCACATTACCGTGAGGATCGCGCTCGCCGGTGAGCTGGGCAGCGAAAGATGCGGGCAGTGATGCCAGTGTGGCGCTATTCTCTGCCGAGAGGTTGCCGTCAAGCAGCCATGCCACGTTGTCCTCGGGCTTAGCCTTGGCATACGCCTCGGATGACAGCACGTCGTTGAGCTCTGCGATGAGTCGCTTCACTGCGGGGATGAATTCAATCAGTCCCTCGGGGATGAGCACTGTACCGAAGTTGTTGCCATCCTTGGCACGCTCGGCCACTGCCTCGGCGATGTAGGTTACGATGTCGTCAAGCGACTGTCCCTTCTCCTGTATCTCCTCGGAGATGAGGCAGATATTGGGCTGCACCTCGAGAGCGCACTCCAGAGCGATGTGGCTTGCAGAGCGTCCCATCAGCTTGATGAAGTGCCAATACTTCTTGGCGGAGTT
The DNA here is from genome assembly GCA_017618515.1 of Bacteroidaceae bacterium. The sequence continues at coordinate 4,666 of JAFZUB010000098.1, read as the reverse complement.
GGCGTCGCGCTGTATGTTGCCAATCACCTCAGAGTAGGTCTTGCATGCGGTGTCGAAGCCGAAGGAAGTCTCTATCTGGTCGTTCTTGAGGTCACCGTCGATGGTCTTGGGGCAGCCAATGACCTGAACGCCATAGTTCTTGGCAGCATAGTACTCGGCCAGTACGCAGGCGTTGGTGTTGGAGTCGTCGCCACCAATGATAACGAGAGCCTTGATGCCCAGCTCGCGCAATATCTTGATGCCGCTCTCAAACTGCTCCACCTGCTCCAGCTTGGTGCGGCCAGAGCCTATCATGTCGAAGCCGCCAGTGTTGCGATATTCGTCAACGATGTCGGCAGTAATTTCCATGTACTTGTGGTCAACGAGACCGCCGGGGCCAAGCAGGAAGCCATAGAGCTTGTTGGCGGGGTTGAGACGCTTGATGCCGTCAAAGATACCACTGATAACATTGTGGCCACCGGGAGCCTGACCGCCCGACAGGATGACGCCCACGTTCATCGGAGCGTAGGTCTTCTGCTCGCCAGGTACGAACTCCACCAGGGGAAGGCCGTAGGTGTTGGGGAACAGTTTCTTCACTTCTTCTTGGTCGGCGACACTCTGTGTGGGTGCGCCTTCCTTAATGCTCACATTGCCTTGAAGTCCGAGCGGAAGCTTGGGGCTATAGGCAGCTCTTGCAATCTGCAATGCACTTTTCTTTGACATAGTTATAAGTTTTTTAGTTATTTAGTTTTTGAGTTTATTTTTCTACCAGTATCGGGAACTTCACAACCTTTCCTACTGCGACGTACTCGCTCTTGAGGTTGTTGAACTTCATCACGTAAGGCAGCACCTTCTTGGTGCCATATATCTGCATACAATAACGCGTCAGGTTGTGGCTTGGCGTAATCTTGCGGTAGGTGCGGGTGCCGGCAATGAGATAATCGCCGTCCTCCACCTGCTCGTAGTCCTTTGCTGCCTCCTTGAGCTGTGCTATAGAGTCGCGTGCAGCCTGCTCGGCCTTCTGCTCGGGAGTCATGACTATGCTGTCAGGGGCAGTCTTGGTGGCGGGCTCAGCAACAGTCTCCTTGTTGCCCGAAGTGAGAGCGGCGATAAGACCAAGCGCCAAGCCAATGACAAAGAGTACTGCGCATACGATTATCCATGTACGGTTCTTGCGCTGCGGCGCTTTTGGCTCAGCCGCAGGTGCGGGTTCTTCCGCTGCAGGTGCAGGCTCTTCCGCTGCGGGTGTTTCTGCTGCTGCGGGTGTTTCTGCTGCCGCGGGTGTTTCTGCTGGTGCAGGCGCGGGCTCTTCTACCACAGGTGTTTCTGCTGCCACAGGTTCTTCTTTCTCCTCAACCACGGGAGCCTTCTCCTCCATCAGTGGCACAATCTTGGCCTCTTCATTGGCAGTCTCCTCGCTATTCGAAACAATACTGATGTCTTCGTCGTCCAAGACCATCGTGTCAAACTGAGCGAACGCCCTGTTCACACGGTCCTTTAACATCTTGTCGGGAGTAAAGGTTATCTTGTTGTAGCCAGCTATGTTTACGCGCTCACCAGTATTTACGTTTATACTCTCGCGTGCGCTAACCACCACGAGTTTGAAAGTGCCGAAGCCCTTTATCTTGATGATATTGTCGCGCTGCAGGGCATCCTTTACAGTGGTGAAGAACGTCCTCACAAACGATTCAGCCGACGACTTGCTGCGCCCGCTATTGTTGGCCATCATTTCTGACAGCATCTGGAGTGTTATCTTTCCTTTTGCCATGGCCGTTTAGTTTATCTTGCTCTTGTAAGTTGACGACATCTTAAAATTAATCACCACCTTTGGTGGGACAAGCATCTTCTTGCCCGTGGACGGATTGACCATCACGCGCTCCTCCTTCTGCCTGGTCTCAAAATTGCCAAGCCCAGCCACAACGACCTCGTTGTCCAGTTCCAGCACACTCGCCAACGTATCGGCAAGCTCGTTCACCATCTTCTGGCACTGCTGCGGCGTAGTGGCAATCTTCCCTGCCACCTCACTAATAAACTCCTTGTTATTCATCTCTCGCTTATTTCTATAAAGTTATCTTCAATCATATAACTCGGCATACAAGTCAAACTCGTTGGCATCGGTTATCGTCACATTGTAGATGCAGCCCCTGCGCAGGCGACGCCCCTTCGGGACTGTGACAAACACTACGCCGTCCACCTCAGGCGAGTCGAACTCGGTGCGTCCCACATAGAAGTTATCCTCTTTGCCGTCAATCATCACACGAAGGGTCTGCCCTACCCTGGCGGCAGCAATCTCCTCAGAGATCTGCTGCTGCAGAGCCATCAGCTCGTCCAGGCGCTGCCCTTTCACCTTCTCCGGCACATCGTCGGGATAGCTCTGTGCAGCCTTGGTGCCCTCCTCCTCACTATAGGCAAAGGCGCCCATACGCTCAAAGCGGCACTCTTTCACAAAGTCCAGAAGGTCGCGGAAGTCCTCATCCGTCTCGCCAGGATAGCCCACCATGAATGTTGTACGGATGGCAATGCCGGGCACCTCGCGGCGAATGGCATCAATCAGGTCGCGCTGTTCACGGCTTGTGATATGGCGGTGCATGCGGCTCAGTACTGAGTCACTGGAGTGCTGCAGCGCAATGTCGAGATAGCGGCACACGTTATCATTCTCGCGCATCACACGGAGTAGGTCAAGGGGGAAATCATTGGGGTACGCGTAGTGCAGGCGTATCCACTTCACACCTTTTATGCTCGCCATGCGCTCCACCAGCTCAGCAATCTTGCGCTCGCCGTAGAGATCAAGGCCGTAGTAAGTCAGCTCCTGCGCAATAATCTGAAACTCACGAGTGCCCTCTGTCACCAGTTGCTTCACCTCCGCCAGCACCTCCTCCATAGGACGGCTCTTGTGGCGACCGGTCATCAGAGGTATGGCACAATAGGCGCAGTGGCGGTCGCAGCCCTCCGATATCTTAATATATGCATAGTACTTAGGAGTAGTGAGGAGGCGGGAGTAAGAAGGACTATTGACCATTGAACATTGACCATTGAACATTGTCAGGTCTTTGACCATTTGCTCCCAGTTGAACTTGCCGTAGTAGTGGTCAACGCCGGGGATTTCCTTGTTGAGCTCCTTGTAGAATCTTTCTGACAGACAGCCCATCACAAATACTTTCTCCAGCTGCCCCTGCTCCTTGAGTGCAGCGAGCTGCAGAATCATGTCGATGCTCTCTTCCTTTGCGTCGTTGATGAAGCCGCAGGTGTTCACGATGGCAATGCCGCGGTGAATCCTCGTCGGATTATGATGCACACGATAGCCCGCTGCTCTCAGTCTGTAGAGCAGCCGCTCAGAATCCACAAGATTCTTTGAGCATCCCATCGTGATCAAATCTACATCCATATTATAGTCGCAAAGTCGCAGAGTTTAACTATCCTTAAACAGGCTTTCCACGAAGTCGCGCTTGTCGAAGGGCATGAGGTCGTCCATGCCTTCGCCCACGCCGATATACTTTACAGGAATCTGCATCTGGTGGCTTATTCCTATCACCACACCACCACGGGCGGTGCCATCGAGCTTAGTGATTGCCAAGGAGCTTATCTCCGTTGCCAGAGCGAACTGCTTAGCCTGCTCAAAGGCGTTCTGGCCTGTAGAGCCGTCGAGCACCAGCATGACATCGTTGGGAGCATAGTCCAGCAGCTTGCCCATCACATTCTTTATCTTCGTGAGCTCGTTCATAAGGCCCACCTTATTGTGCAGGCGTCCAGCAGTATCAATAATCACTACGTCGGCCTGGTCGTGGATGGCGTGCTGCAGTGTATCGTAAGCCACCGAGGCAGGGTCGCTGCCCATCTTCTGCTTCACGATAGGCACTCCCACTCGCTGCGCCCACATCTCCAACTGCTCAATGGCTGCAGCGCGGAAGGTGTCGGCAGCGCCAAGCACCACCTTCAGTCCCTCCTGCTTGTACATGTGTGCGAGCTTGCCAATGGTCGTTGTCTTGCCCACGCCGTTAACGCCGACCACCATGATAACGTATGGCCGCTTGTCCTGCGACAGGAACTCCACAGCCGTGGGATCGGTAGTGTCCTGCAGCATCTGTGCTATCTCGTCGCGCAGTATCTCGTTGAGTTCGGAGGTCTTGACATACTTGTCGCGCTTCACGCGCTCTTGAATACGCTCTATTATATCGAGAGTGGTATCTACGCCAACATCAGAAGCCATCAGCGTTTCCTCGAGGTTGTCGAGCACCTCGTCGTCGATGGTTGATTTGCCGGCTACAACGCGCGTCAGTTTCTCAAAGAAACCGGAGCGTGTCTTTTCCAATCCCTTGTCAAGGCTCTGCTGCTGTTGCTGCTGCAGTTCCTCCTTCTTCTCTTTTGAACCGAAAAATTTGAAAAAGCCCATTTATATTATATTGAACATTGAATATTGAACATTGAACATTATTAAGACTGCAAAAATACATATTTTTTTTCAGTTCGCGTGTATCGTTAGGACAAAAAATTCTGTGGTGTTCAACACGAACGGCTTCAGTTAAGAACGATGTCGGCTATTTCGGCAGGGTCGCGCTGCAAATATACACATTTAGTTAACGCACACAGAAAGCACAGATCTCACAGATATTGGCTTAATTGCTTAGGTTGCTTAGATTGCTTAAGTTGCTTAAACGATAACGAAACAAAAACCGCAAAAACCCCAATG